>JADFXK010000442.1 GCA_015233625.1 Deltaproteobacteria bacterium
AACCCAACTACGAATTCTCCAAAAGCAACTTTTTCAAGCTCAAAAGATGGAAGCAATCGGGACCATGGCCGGAGGCATCGCTCACGATTTCAACAATATCTTGCAGGTGGCGTTGGGATACTCGGAGTTCATTCTCATCGATAAAGAATTGCCTGAACGTTACCGGCCTGATCTAACGAAGATACACGAATCCGCAAAGCGGGGAGCCGATCTGGTCCGGGGACTGCTCACCTTCAGCCGGAAGACGGAGATCGAACTTCAGCCCCTGAACCTGAATTCCCGCATCAGTGAACTGCGGAAAATGATTGAAAGAACCATCCCCAAGATGATCAACATCCAGATCTTGCTGGCCGAGGATTTGGCCGCGATCAATGCCAATCCGACCCAGGTGGACCAGATCCTGATGAACCTTATGGTAAATGCCCGGGACGCCATGCCTGATGGAGGCAAATTGACCATCGAAACCGCAAACTTCACCTTCGACGAGGAGTATACGAAAACGCATTTTGACGTCAAACGCGGCCGCTACGTTCGATTGATGGTTACGGATAGCGGCACCGGGATGGATAAAGACACCCTAGAGCACATCTTTGAGCCGTTTTACACGACCAAAGGCGTCGGCGAGGGAACGGGGCTTGGCCTGTCAATGGTCCACGGAATCATGAAACAGCACGGTGGTCACATAATGTGTTACAGCGAACCGGGACAAGGGACCACCTTCAAGATCTATTTCCCCGCCCTCATTTCGGATGAGGAGGAAAAAGAAGCCGGAGAAAGGAAGATGCCGAGAGGTGGATCCGAGACCATCCTTCTTGTGGATGACGAAGAGTTCATTCGCGAACTCGGCTACGTACTCTTAACCAAGGCCGGTTACCAGGTGATCAAGGCCTCCAACGGCAAAGAGGCCCTGGATGTGTACCAGGCGCGAGGCGGGGAGATAGCCCTGGTCATCCTGGATCTGATTATGCCTGAGATGGGTGGTAAGCAATGCCTCGAAGGCCTCTTGGGTCTTGACCCGTCGATAAAGGTCCTCATCGCCAGCGGGTATTCCGCTGATGGTCCAGGCAAGGAAGCACTCGAGGCCGGGGCAAAGGGGTTCGTCAACAAGCCGTATAATAATCGCCAAATGCTGGAAGTCGTTCGCTCAATACTGGACGAAAAATAGATCCCAAACGAGAGGCCGGTGTTACCGCCGGTCAATCATTGAAGCTATTCAAAAACATCCTTTTGAAATTATGGAAGTTAGAAAAATGCTTGATTTGGGCAAGATGGGAGCAGGAGAAAAAGAAGTTATCAGTTTAGCCGTAGAAATTGGAGTAAAGACAATTCTTACGGATGACAAAAAGGCGATAAAAAGAGCAGGTCAACGTAATCTAAATTTAGACATATTAGAATCAACAGATATCCTTATACTTGCAAAGAAAAGAGGGATTATAACGTCAGTCAAGAAACTAATAGATGCCATGATAACTAATGGAGAATATTTTAATGATACTGCCTACTCAGAAGCTATTAAAAAGGCAGGCGAGGTCTGAATCTGAATTTTTATACCTTCTCATCAATTTCACTGAACGTCGACTCCGCCGTGGCCATTTGGAATAGGAGATTTCTTGGGCATTGGATTTCCTCCTTTGCCCAAGAAATACAATATATCTTTTAATTGTGTAAGTGAGCACTAGATCATGGATGTCACCTCATTCTTCTATATTTTCTCGCGTGCTTCCATAAATCGGTAACAGGGCACCATTGCCATAAACCCCAAGAAAAACATCGCCGATAACCAGATTGCAAGGTTCATTTTGTTTACCTCCTATTGTTTGATAACGATTTGTTGGGAAATTCATTATCAAGCCATTTCATATACTACATCCCAATAGCTGAGATTAGTTTCAGTTAGTTTCGTTAAAAGGGAGAATATATATTCGACAATCATCCTTCCGTTCTGTTTTGGCAATATTTCCGATGGCCTCAACGATCTTCCCCACCGAATCGTCGGCAGCGATAATCTCAAGCTTTGTTTTTTGAACATCATCCACCGAGTAGTTAGCGCCACGATAGAACATCATTTGCTTTTTCTGACTGCAATGGCAGATGAGCGCGCTTTCCATAATCTCATCGATGCCGATTTTCTGCAAGGCAGACTTCACTTCTTCCAGTTTGACCGGTTTGATTATGGCTTCCACCAACTTCATGATCTTCCTCCGTCGATCTTTTTAGCCCCATTTGTTTTCGTGTCGGGGGAGCTCCAGGGGAGCTCTGCAAACGATTATTCTTAACGAGTGACATATGATATGTCTTTTCCACCCCCACTCCGTAGCCGAGGTAAATTTTCAATCTCCCTCGGCGTGACTTCTGGATCATGCGCAAGAAGGTGCTATCTTTGGTCATATCACCTGGGTTACCCTCACGTATTGTTCCTCTTTGCGGGAATTTATTCTTCCATAGCACGCTACTTATGACTATACTGGACCAAAGGCAACGGTGGTACCGAAGTCAAGTTTTAGGTCGGAAATATGGTTCATGTTGTGGCAAATAAAAGTTACAGGACACCATACTGGCCGCCGTGACTACCTGCTCAAATCTGCCCCGGATAGATAATGGTAATTCGAAAACGGGGAAAAACCCGAAGCAATCGCATTAATCTAAAAACCATCACCCCAACTGTCAGCCAATCCCTCCAGGAAGGTTTAGGCCGGCTCAGATAGACCGTGATTCTCCGGTTTGGCAATCCCTGATCGACTGCTTTAAGCAGGGCCTCCATCTGGCGATAATATCCGGCCTCGGTCAGAGGGAATCGATAGTGGTTGGGCGCCAACTTAGGCGGGATATCCTGGCCGGGCGAACACAAGGTGACAAGGGCCTCATTATCTTGAATCTGGCCGGGTTACTCTGCCGCGGAGTGACCGAAAATAATGTTCAGGTTTTGATCTTTTGATTGGGCCAGCGCCATGATCATCTCCTCTGGGGAATCATCCTTCGGGATCACTTGCTGTTCCGGCATGGGAACGCTCCGGCCACAGTGATAAACGTACTCCACTCCAACCCGGGATTTGACCGTATAGTCTTCATCCATGCCCCCTTGATCCTGGTCGGTCGTGGGATACGGACAAGGGGCGTGAACGACGAGCCGTGAGTGGCTATCATCAGGTTGTAAGATAAGCATAATTGTCGCGCCTTCTCTGAAATTGTTCTATCCTCATTTATCTATGATTATAATCAATTATAAATAAATAAGGTGTTAAGATTGGGCACGCTTCTGCGAAATGTTTGAGGCGCGCCCGTTATCCTGACGAAGAAGCCTCATTAGCGGATGACCACCCCGGATAGCTGACTGCAAATTGAAAGCTGAGAAAAATTCGAGACAATCTGAAGAACATCACCGCACATGCCAGGCGCTCTCTCCAGAAGAGCCTGGGCCAGCCAAATCGATTCTTGATTTTATGATCGGATCGTTCGTCTGCCCTCACTTTCTGCAAGGCGCTATTGCGTTCTTAATATCCGGCCCCGGTAAGAGGGAACCGATAGTGGTTGGGCACCAACTTAG
>JADFXK010000443.1:0-1181 GCA_015233625.1 Deltaproteobacteria bacterium
GCCAGGAAGAGCTAATCACCCGGCTGAATGCCCTGGCCAACAAGCCGGCAGACGACCAGGGTCCGGCATGGGATTGAACACAGGGGTGAGGTGATTGGCCTTGACCAGGGGTTACCAGGAAGCTGGTTTGTGAATGGCTGTGCCGGGGATGGGGCGAATTGTGTTTATGACTTTGGCCTGGTTAAGACTACTCAAAGCGCTTTAGATCAAGATACATCATCCGAGTCTTTTCGTCCTTATCATCTATTTGAGAGAATTTGAAGTCATTACTTAGATAAAATCTTATTACAGGGTCTTGATTATATGCGTCTACCGTAACAAAACGACATCCCGTTCTATTATTGGTGGTGAAAAGCTCTTTAACGATATTAATGAGTTTAGTCCCTACTCCGCCTCTTTGGTAACGTCCTTTTACACCTAATCTTGCAATCTTGACAGCGGGATATTGAGAGTGTCTAAGGCGATTAGGAATAATTCTTTTTTGACGATTCGTCTTCAATGACAAAGAATCATTCGCAAGGCTTACAAAGGCAACAAGTTGATCAGGAGACATCGAATGAAATTCATAAGTTTCAACGATAAGTTCATCACGGTACAACTTGGCTTCGTTTCTGATGAAATCATTTAAGTCTGGATCGTTACAGTCAAAATCGTTAAAGACTGAAAAATCTTTAACGATTTCAAAAGACCAATCACCGCTAACTATTTTATTTCGATCCCAGGACAACATCAGCTTTGATTAACTCCAAGGTTCTTTTCAACTTAGCAGAAACGTCTATTTTGTGTATGGGATGTTTCAAGTCATCCTCTACTGTATCAAGAAATCTTTCCCATTCGTCTTCCTCAAATTGTGGCGTAGGTGCAATTGGTAGAGCCATTTTGGGTATCCCCCTTTTCGGCTTTGTGTGTATGTTCTATATTATCAAAAAAACCCGTGGTCGTCAAACCACGGGAGATCGCAAAGCCGTAGCGATGCGAGGAGGAACCGAATGCAATGCCCCTTGGTCTTTTTTTGGCTTTTTTTAGCGTGTCCGACGCAGTGCCAAAATGTTGCAAGGGGCGTTTAATAGCTGAGAAAGCAGGGGGCCTGTTTCCAAGCCCCCGCGCCCCACCTCCGAAGAGTATGGGGGGAATTGTTGAAAACCCGGTTCGCACCGGGACCCCTGAGTGTAAGCCACCCA
>JADFXK010000443.1:1232-3536 GCA_015233625.1 Deltaproteobacteria bacterium
GCCAAAGGGTAAATAAATAAAACACCAGGTAACAAAATACATCTACGGGTAAAAAGAGAAAAGTTTCAACCGGCACATCTTTACGCCGGTCGAATCATCTGGCGGCGCAATTTTGAGCAGTCAGATTGATGATGGTCAGGCGATCTGCCGGAGGTTAGCAAGACGGGTTACGCTTAAAGAACCCACCCCCTGTGTAAAGCCCTTATGTCCACGAAATTAATTTCACTGACATCAAGCACTATCCCGATATTTCAATTATTTCCTCTTTTATCCAGACAAACAACAAATATTAACAGCCAAGACATATTAATTCCTAATTATCGGGTTAATCAAGAGAAATATGACGCAAATTCTGTTACGCAATTAGATTGGTCACGGCCTATATTTAACATTCGCACTGATTACTTTATAATTTGCATTAACTGTCAGCTAAATAAAGGAAAATAATGATGCAAGCATCGTTAAGCAACAGTACCATAGCGATTTGTTCCGCCTGCTTTGCTTACCAAGATACCGAGACACCCGGCCCCGGTCTTTGTTTGCTCTTCGGACGGCCTCAGAAGCGGAAACATGACCATGCCTGGCCACGAGTCTATGGTATAGACGGACCCTGCGAGTCTTTCCGGCAGGCCAATGGAGATAGTCCGAAACTGATGACCCTGGCCAACTTCCCGCAATCAGCCGTGGTGACCTGCTGGCCAGAATCAGAGCCGGAAAAGAAAATCAGCGTCAATCAGTTTTTGGTGTCTTTGGATTCCCAGGCCAAGGCGAAGAAAGCGACGCCGGAGGAGGCACAGACCGATGGAATGACCGTGAAACAGGCGGCTAAAAGTCTGGGCGTGAAACCGGCAACCATCAACTATCACATCGGCAAAGATCGATTACTGGTAAAGCAGACTCCAAAAGGCCCGGTGATTGATCCAAAAGAGTTAGACGAATTTGTTCGACGCTGGAGGCGGAATCGGCGGCAACACGTTTTTGAATCCACGGCCCAGGGATGATGATCACCAAAGGGTGCGAGTCAGAGGCGGACCCTTTGGACGACTGGAGACGAGTTGAGTATGACTCATGTCACCGCGGCCACCTCCGGATGGGGTCGATACCGTCGAGGTCATAGACCAGCTCAATTTTGCGCCGGTTGTCAAGGAGGTCGGTAGAACCGACACCCTTTCTCTTATTCAGACAAACACCAAGCCAGGCCAGTGGAGCGTCCCGAGATGTCACGACGAATTTCGTCGGAAGATACCCAATTTTAAACATTGACATTTCAGCCTACCTATGGAATAATAAGTACCAATTTCCCACCGTTTAATACTTTTGCCTGCCCAATTTAGCCCGGAGAAGCCATGAAACGACTAATAATGATGGTTTTGGCTATCTGTTCTATATTCAGTTCAAACTTCGTTTTGGCTCAAACAATAGATGCCAGTATGTATGCGGTGGATATCGTAAAAACTGACACCTCCGGAGACACTACTGAAATAATCTATAGATTCCCCAAATATTCTCAATCAAAGGCAAGCGATGCCGAATTCCAAATGTTGAAGTCAATTTTAGTCCTGGGTA
This sequence comes from Deltaproteobacteria bacterium, assembly GCA_015233625.1. Lineage (GTDB taxonomy): Bacteria > Desulfobacterota > JADFXK01 > JADFXK01 > JADFXK01 > JADFXK01. Next base: position 2,799 of record JADFXK010000443.1, read on the forward strand.
GTCAAAGCATGACCGACAAGGCGTGTCATGACCGAGTATTGTTTCCCAAAATAATGCTGGGACATAAGATTAAAGTTTCCTATTATGACATGAACATGGAACTTTTAGTTATGTTTCAAATTGATAAACAAAAATGCACTGAAGCCAAAGACGCCAACACACCAGCGATTGAGAAACCGTCAACGCAACCATCGACCAGTACCGAATACCAACCATCGACCAGCGCCAAGTCACAGCCCACATTACCTGCACCAATCGAAGCCTATAAAGACACGGATGTTTGGTACTATGCGAAACAGATTAACAAAAAATGTCCAACCATTATCCCACCGAATCTCTACCTTACCGAAGTGGGCTCATACCAAAAGTCTGTATTGCTGAAGGTAGGTTTTGTGGATCGATATTTGACACAAGAACTTGAAAGCAGAATCCGTAAACCTAAGCATAGCCAATCCCGCACAAAGGAAAATCTCAATGCAATCAAGGCAAGTCTAACAGAATACGCCTGCACAGATGAGAGGCTTTCCGATTTGTTGAACCATGATGCAGCCGCCATGTATACCGTTTTCGATGATAACAAAAATCTGATTCTTGATTTTTACATCACCGAAGAAGATTGCCAATCAAAACGATCAATCAAATAGAGGCCATTATCACCAGATTGCGTCGCCAAGAGGTAAAGTTAATAAAAATAGGTAAACCCCCGGCTCTGCCGGGGGACTCCTAAAGTTTGACAGT
>JADFXK010000444.1 GCA_015233625.1 Deltaproteobacteria bacterium
GACGGCCAGGCTGGTCATGAGTTTGTCCGCCATGAGCTGCATGAGGCGGGTTTGCATCGTCTCTGCGTATGTCAGGAAGTAAACCTTCACCGGCCGGGTCTGGGGAATGCGCCACGATCTCCGGGAGGCCTGCCGCAGTGTGTAGGTACTCATAGGAAGCTGGTAGAAGACGATGGACGGGAAGTCGAGCAAATCCAGCCCGACTTCCACCTTTTTTGGATTGGTGATGAGTACGTCCAGTCCAGCAGCTACCCAATCATCTATAATCTGAGCCCGGTTCTCCGTATCCCCGGATCGCAGCACTTTCACTCGGATTTCTTCAGCTTCGAGCAATTCCGTGAGCCGTGGCGTGATGTCCGTGGTGTTCGTGTTCTCCACGTACACCAGCACCTTTCTGGCTTCGGCCAGTTCGGTTTTGATGATGCTGACGAGTTCATGCTCTTTGGGCTGAATCCCGTCCAGAGGTTCTCCGACGGCCACCAATGCCTTGGTGCGGGGGTGGAATACTTTCACCCCTTTGTACATCCGCTCGGGATAAGACAAAAGTGCGTGCAGGTAGGCCCCCAACAGGGAATTATCCCCTTTGTGTAAGGCTGCCAGCAGGGCACTTTTCATGGCACCCTCAAACTCGGTATAGAGGGCTTGCATCCGCCCGGGCATTCCGAGTTCGATGACTTCTTCCTCATAAGGCTGCAGGTGATCCATACAGTCCGCCAGCCGGAGAAAGACGGCATTGGACAGAAGCATCCGGCCGAGCAGGAGTGGGCTGATGCCAGGTTTTTCCTTGATGATGGTGCTTTTTCTGGCCTTCGTAGTCAGGCCGTCTTCTTCTTTGGTGGTCGTAATTCTCTCCAAAATACCGTAGCGTTCGATGAACGACTTGGGATTCCCCCATTTGTTGCCGTCCTCCAGCATGATCGCCGGGTGGGTTCTGAACATAAGATTAAAAATATCGGAACTGTACCCGCCTATCAAAGTCCCGGTCAGGCAGAGAACGTACTCACATGCGGATGACAGCGCCCCGAAAGCATAGCCTTGGCCGCTTTCATTCTTGAATTGATGGGCTTCGTCCACGATCAGCAATTCGTGGGCATTGGGCATCTTGTCTTTGATGAATTTGGCCGGTATGGCCTTCCGGAGCTTCTTCCTCGTCATATCCGGCTGCCAAAGCTGTTCGCCGCACTCGACCTCCACCTTTTGGTGTTTACCTGTTTCTGGATCGTACTTCCACTTGGTGATGTGGTTGACACAATGGCGCCGCTTCTTGGGCCTGCCCTGTGAGTTCGCCTCAAAAATATCCACGGGGCACCCATCCTTATCGAGCAATTCCTGACCGCATTTCGGACAATAGTGTTTCTGACGGCGGGTAATCACTGCCGGCCGCCACATGTAGCCTGTCTTCACCCGCTCGCGGCCAACGATATAGAATTCCAGGTCCTGCGGCTTGGGTTGCTGTCGGGCGATTTCGAGCTGGGTGATGATGTCCTTACCGTTGAAATTGTACACCGTGACCTGGGGCAGGCTGTCTTTGATCTCCTTAATCCATTTTTGCACCAAATGAGGCGGGCAGACCACCAGCACCCGGTGGATGCCCTTCAGCTTGTGGAGCAGGTAGGCCACGGCGGTCGCCTGGATCGTCTTACCCGTTCCACATTCAGCGACCAAGTACATCCCCTTATTACCCCCAACAAACGACTTATAACACGCCTTGATGATCTCGGCCTGCGCAGGAAAAGGTTTCTTGGTCATCATCTGGAGAATATCCGCCAGAGCCTTCTCCCCGTGTTTGGCCGGATCGTGAACGACGGTTAAATCCCGGGTCACTTTGTCGGCCATGCTTTCCCCGTACTCGTCGAGGAAACCTTTCAGTGAAACGACCTGGCTCATCCGATACCTCCTTTCCGGAAGCAGGACGTGACTGCCGGTAGATCCTGCCTGATGGCGTCCGCGACCATTTCTCGTAGCCGTGACGGCTCGAAATCGAACAGATAGCCCTTGTAATCACCGGCCAATGTGGTCAGCTCCGTCAGCCAGCCGTTCTGCTCGAACACGCTCCACAGCCACCCGGCCCACGAAGGATGCAACGGGATATCGGTTTTATGATCGAGGTGCCGGTAGAAGAGGTTCAACAGCTCTGTCTGATGGTTGGTAAAGACCACGAAACTGTTACCTCCTCCTTCTTCGCTATATCCGGGCAGAGCCAGCTTGGAAAACAGAATGGCATGACACATGCCGGACGGAAGTTTTTTGATTTGCACCTTGTAGTTCAGATCAGCCCGGAAGACATAATGGTAGTCCCCCTCAATGTTGATGCTGATGTGCGTTTTCTCCAGGAGGTTGGCGACAATCCCTTTCACAGTAGTTTGAAAGCCGCAGATTGAAATGAGATACGCCAGCCCGACTAGGCCGGGACTCTCGATCAGATCGGAACAGTACGCCCTGATCCCGATGGTATTCACGAGATAAAGCTTCATTTTTACCATCTCCTCTTGTGCGTCATTGAATGGTGAGCAATTCACCATGCCGGTTGAAAGCCTGGATGATGATGGCGATCTGGTCGGTGGCGGTTTGCCGCTCGACGTCGTCATTGATTTCCACGGATGTTTTGATTTTCTTCAGGGTGGTTCCCTTGACCAGAAGGGGGTTTTTCCCTTGGCGATCCCAGACCACCCCGTTCATGAGCCCACAGGCGAGAATCTGCGCCATGTGGCCGTGCCGAAGGGGCATGACCGGCCGGATACGTTCAGCCAGGCTCAGCGGGGTAATCATTTCTCCGAATTGTTTGAACAGCCCATGCTGCAGGACTTCCGCGGCCAGTTCCTCCGGATCGATGTCTTTGCTCTTGAATATGAAATTGACCTTTTCGGGGGAAACCGGAACGCCGTATATATGCGGCGGGTCTTGGGGTAAGTAGGGAACGACCGCTCTTTGCAGTCCGCAGTTCTTGAGGTACTCAAAGACGGTTTCTTCGTGGCTCGGGTTGGGCTTCAGGGTGGCAAAGATGACCAGTTGCTTGTACGATTGGTATTCCTTTTCCGGAAATCGGAAGACGCTGATCTGCCCGAACCGGTATGACAGTATACGGGCAACATGTCCGTCGAGTCGCCGCTGGGGGATCAGATACACCAGAACCCCTCTGGGGCAGAGGTACGGAAAGCAGTGCCGGAGGAACGTTCTCTCGTACCGCTCAGCCGCTTCTATCTCGCTTGTCTTGGCAGTCCAGTCGTAGGGCGGATTGAGGTACAGCAGGCTGAATGCACCGTGACTGATGGCTGTGTTCTGATAGTCCGTGATGAGACATCGGGTCAGTATCTCCTTGGCGATGCTGCCGCGTTCGTGGTCAAGCTCAATCCCGTAGGTCTCGGCCTGAAGCTGCCGGCCAACAGAGGTTACAGCGGTGCCTTCACCGGCACAGGGGTCAAAGATTTTGATGGTTCCTTCCCCTTGTCGCCGGAGATATGCGGCGATCAAAGGCGTTACGTGCTCCGGGGTGGGGTAGTACCCCATTTTGGCTTGGGCTACTAATCTCATGT
>JADFXK010000445.1 GCA_015233625.1 Deltaproteobacteria bacterium
AAGCGCGCCAAATTCGTCCAGGGGTAGATGTTGGCTGGAAAATCCGGCTGCGGCACCGGCACCACGTCGCCTGGGGTCCAGTTGATTGCGGTGGCTATGGCGCTGAGGCCCTCGGAGGTGTTACCCACAAAAGCCACCTCATGGGGTGTGGCCTTGATCAATCCGGCCAACCGGGACCGGGCCCCTTCCACTCGGGTCATCCAGCGGAAATAGCCGGCCACTCCGATCCGGGCATACTCCTCATAAAACCGCCGCAAGGTTTCAGTGACTCGCCAAGGCACTGGAGCGACGGCCGCGTGGTTGAAATAACAATAGTTTTGGGTAACCGGGAACTCGGCCCGGTACTCCTCAAGAGTCTTCATTTGGTCATCTTTCCGATTTCAGCGTGGGATATGGCGATTTCTCGCCCAGAAGATGAAGAGATTGTAGAAACGGTAAACGGCCTCATGGATCAAATTGAATTTGCTGGGCCGGAGGTCGTGACAACTGACCGGGATGGCGGTGACTTTATATCCGGCCCGGCGGGCTAAGTAGACCATCTCCAGGACATAGGACGTGCCGAAATTCACCCGATCCAGGTAGGCCAGGGCCACACTCCGCCGATAGGCCTTGGCCGCGATGGAGTAGTCGTCAAAAGGCAGATTCAGCAGCAATTTGGCGCACAGCAAGTAGAGTCCGCTGCCTACGATCCGGACCAGGGACCGGGTCTGGTCGCCCATCTTCTTAGAGCCGACCACAATATCGTATTCTGCGGCCAGAGCCGCGGCCTGCTTAACAAAGGTCAGGTCAATGGACAGATCCATGTCCAGGGAAATGACCACGTCACCCTGGGCCATCTTGATGCCCTGCTTAAAGGCCGTGCCGACGCCCTTTTGGGGCAGATGAAAGAATCGCAACTCGGGCAGCCGGTCGGCCAGGTCCCACCCCGCGGCCTCAGTCCCGTCGGTGGAGCCGTTGTCGCCGATAATGATTTCAAAGGGAACGCCCAGCTCCTGCAAGTATTGGTAGAGCAACCGGGTGTTCTTTTCCAGGATGGCGATCTCGTTGTAGACCGGGATAAATATGCTGATTGTTTTCATGAGATAAATGAGAGAAAGAGTTTCGCCTGACGCCACAAGGCCGGGATTCGGCGGGGGGCTAACAGACTGATTAAGTACTCGGGCCGAAAGTAAAAACGGCGATAGGCCAGGGTGGTCATTCGTTCTAATTGGTCAGGGTCATGCTCCTGATAGAAGCATTCTGGAAAATCTTCCGGGTAGAGATGCCCCACGGTGTGGTGAAAGGGCGTCCCGGGATAGGGCGTGGCCGCGTGAAAGGAGGCATAAGTCGGATTTAGTTGGATGGCGAATTTAATAGTTTGGCGCATATCCGCGTCTGTCTCGCCGGGGAATCCGAAGAGGAAAAAGCAGGCTGCATCGATTCCCGCCGCTTTGGTTAGGGAGACGCCGCGGATGATCTGATCCAGGGAGATATTTTTTCTGATTAGCTCCATCACCTGGGGGGAGCCGGTTTCCACCCCAAAGTGGATCAAGCGGCACCCGGCCCGCTTCATCAAGGCCAGCAGGTCGGCATCCACGGAGTCGGCCCTGGTCTGACAGGTCCAGACGAAGCGATGTCCTGCCTGGATAATGTGGTTACAGATGGCGATCACATTGTCCCGGTTAAGGGTGAACTCCAGGTCCATGAAGTAGATTGACCTGAATCCGAGGCACCCGATCACGTGGTCAATCTCCGCAGCTAATTGAGCCGGCGGTTTGACGCGCAGGCTGCGGCCGTACATGATCTTCAGGCAGAACCGGCAATTAAACGGACAGCCCCGGGATCCCTCCAGGATGGCCAGCCGCGGCCCCAGCACCTCATAATAGTAATCTTTGGGATCAATTAAATGATAAGCCGGTAAAGGCAGGTCGGCCAGGTCCAGGTCCGGCCCAACGGGGTTGTGGATTACCTGGCCGTCTCGCGCATAGGTCAGCCCCGGGACAGCGTCCGGATTTGCCCCTTCGGCCAGGGCTCTGACGGCTGCCTCTGGTTCCCCTCGGATGACCCCGGCCGCGGCAGTGGCGGTCAAGGTCTTTTCTGGATAAATGGTCCCATGGGCCCCGGTAATGAAGACCTGAGGATGGTTTAACGCCCTAACCAGCTTGTGAAAATCGGCCACCTCCAGGTTGGGGCATTGCCACCGGTCCAGCGGACTGGAGGTAATCAGGACTAGGTCCGCCTCAGCCGCGGCTCTCTGCCATGTGGTTAGAGATACTGACCTGGCCCGGCCATCGATTAAAGATACCTCATGTCCGGCTTGCTCGAACATGGCCGCGGCGTTGAGTAGGGATAGGGGTGGCCAGGCTCGATTGAATCGGCGACCACCGCGGCTAACCAGGCCGCCCCAACCGGGATTGATCAGTAAGACCCGCCTCAACGGGGTTTCCTCCGGAATTGGAGCAGGACGAAGATAAGCAGCAACGCCCCGGCCAACACGGAAAACAGGTATCGGTATCGTTGATACAGGCTGCGCTCTTTCTTGATCGTGACCATCAGGTTGGCCACGGAGGTGTAGTGGAGGCCCTTCTGATCGTATTCCATGATCGCAAAGATAGGATAGGTGCTGGGCAAGGCGGAGAAATTTCTCAAGGTAAAAAATATATCTTTCACGGACCGGGGGGCTAATTCATCTTCCTGCTCCCGCTCGGGCACGGTCAATTCCTTAGGGACGAAAAAGGTGACTTTGATCTTCTTGGCTTCAGCTTCGGTGTTCTTGACCGTGAAGTGGACGGTGCGCTCCAGCTCCAGATCCACGCTCAGGGGTTGGAAAGCTAACCCGGCGTTGGGGTTTTCCTGAACATGAAAGGTACTGACCGACAGGGCGGAAAAGGGGTAGTTGTTGAGGTCGTGAAACTCCACCGTCACTGGAAGGGGATACCGGCCCGGTTTCAGGCCCGGCGGCAATGCCTGGGTCAAGGACGCGGTAACGCTCTCCTTCACCCCCATTTTTTCCTTTACCTCCGACTTCAGCTCTTTGTCTCCCACCTTGGCCAGGATCCGGACATTGATGGCCGGCTCGTCGCCATTGTTGGTCACCTTAACCTGGAGATTCAAATTATTATTTTCCACCTTGACGTCCGCCTCGGTGGTCATTCTCAGGTAACCGCCGTAAGCCGCAGGGCAAACCATCATCCCGGCCAGCCCCAGCCCCACCAACATCCGCCACAGCATCTGCTTGCTCCCTTCGGTTTTGGTCACGTTTCCCTCCTGACTAGATTTGTCGGGTATTATATATCACAACTAAGCTCGACAAAAAACAAAATTTCACGATAGGGGAAACTTACTCTCGCTATCTTCATAAAGTTAGTCGCCGCCGGGTCTTGTTTCGGCTGAGCCACCCGGCGTACCTTCCTGGGAGACGCGCATTGTTGGTACAAAGCCTGGAATCGCGGTGGCGGAACAGCAATTTTAATTTTGGATTCCCGCCCATCTCTTTTTCGGACAGGATTAACAGGATTATCAGGATTATCATGATCCATAAATCCTGTTA
>JADFXK010000446.1 GCA_015233625.1 Deltaproteobacteria bacterium
TAGGGAATAGTCTTTTCCACGATCAAGTCATCTCCGTCTCGGAGGAAAACGGGATGATCAAGGATTTTCATTTGAATATACAAATCACCCGCTTCGCCACCGCCTTGCCCCGATTCACCTTTTCCAGGCAGGCGGAGTTTCTTGCCGGTGGCAATCCCTTTGGGGATCTTGATGCTTATTTTTTGAGGCCGTCCAGCCACCTGAATAGACACAACCTTTTCGGCACCAGTAGTCACGTCTTCCAGGGTTACCGGGAGTTCGTAGGTGACGTCTTGCCCCTTGGCTGATTTCGCCCCGAAACCGGTGCGGCCGCGGTCAAAACCAGGTTGCTGTTGCGAAAACCCGTCAAATGAATTGAACCCAAAGGAACTCTTCCGTGCGGAGCCGCCACCCTCAAAGATTCGACCGAAAACATCATTAGAATTAAAACCGAACTCTTTAAAAATATCACCGATGTCAAAGCCCTTAAAAATATCTTCCTGGCTGTAACGCTGATGAAATTCGGTAGAGCCATAGGCGTCGTACTGTTGACGTTTCTTTTTATTACTTAGCACCGCGTAAGCTTCATTCAGCTCCTTGAATTTTTCTTCGGCGGCCCGATTCCCTTTATTGCGATCAGGGTGATGTTTTAAGGCCTGCTTTCGATAGGCCTTCTTTATCTCTTCTTCTGTGGCGCTCTTAGGCACACCCAGAGTTTTATAGTAATCTTTATCTGACATGAGCAACTTTCACTGGCTTAATGTTACAATAATGTTAATCTGTTATGGAAAAACCAGGGACCGGCTCTCGGCCATTATCCACTTTGGATATTTTTATTAAACTTTAATCACTTAATGGCCCTGTGTCAAGGCATGGTCTCACGGCCGGTGGCTGATTCCTTGTTGTTCGTTGCACGTTGCCGGCTTAGACCAGCCGGTATCCGGTCACCACTTAGTCATCGCTCGGTTTCTTTCTAATCAGTTGAATCACTTTGCCATCTTGTTCCTGGCGTTTCTCCGTTGTTTTTTCGTTGGCGTCATCGTCTTGACCAGTTTCCAACGGGGACGTCTCCAGTGACATGACCTTGCCGTTGGTCGGAGTCGCTGGTGGAATCCGCTCAATCCTGATGGGCGTGCCTCCCATAGTGAAATCCGCGCCGGTTATTTGGTCGTTGTCTATGATCCAGACGACCTCCTGCATGGGCAGGACCAACAGGAGAAATCTGACCTGCCACCAACCCGGTTTGCGGTCCAGCGATATCTCCTCCACCCGGGCAAAGGTCGCCGGCTTGTTGTCAATATGGATCAAACAAACGTCACCCTCAGTGATAGATTCCTTCTTTCGCACATCCGCCATTGGTTCACCCTCAAGTCAAGCGTTGGCTCAGCCGTCGCGGCTGTTGCCGACTATTCTCTACAAACAAAAAGAAATGATCAACGAGAATCCGGTAACCTGGAACGAGCAACCGGTCACAAGCAACAAGCAACCGTAATGATACTACCCAATCGTCGGTCGCTTGACAAGCTAAATACACAGCAATTCCAAATTTGAGAATCTGCTAAGGGGTTGAGGTCCGGTTTAGGTATGAGATAGGGCTGATCCGGATTGAATGATCTGAATGCCGGATAAAAACCGAAGACGATCCCCATGCTCGCAGAGACGGCGAAGGCTGCGATAATCGCCGGGCCGAGAATACGGAATAACATGGTCATAGCCACGGCAATTGCGTTTGAGAGGTTTGAGTGGATGATGAAAAACCACCACGTCCGGTTCAGAGAGGATTTGGAGCCGGCACCAGGTTCAGGCGACCCGACCCGTCATGAAATTGCCCCCCCACAAGGGATTGATTATGGCTTATACCTGGTCCAAACCAAAAGAGTACGGCCATGACGAGTTGCCGGCCGCTATTATTTACACTCATGGCTTGACAAACGGAAGCCACAGGGTGACAAAGTCCTTTGGTGAACTTTGATCGGCTTACCCAGGCTGCCTGATTATGGTCGGGCATTTCATCTTAATGGCTAAATTCGGATAACCCGGAATCAAAAATGATGTTTAAGGATATCAGCAGACTACAGAAGATATTCGGCGTCGGCCCCCTGGGCGCGGTGATCAGCCTGGGGTTGTTAACGATAGCTGCCTGGGTGGATCACGTACTGGGGCATTCAACCATATTGGCGAATCCCGCGCCTTTAAGAGTTGCGGGCGGGGCGCTGGCCGTCATTGGGCTGGGGCTATATGGCTGGAGCTTGTGGACCCTGCGAAATTGGTGGACCAAGGACGAACTCTGCACCACGGGCCCTTTCAAATGGTTTCGTCACCCGGTGTATGCCGCCTGGATCACCTTTATATCCCTATCTCTGGCGCTTTATTTAAATTCTTGGATTATATTGTTTGTCGTGATATTGCTCCATCCCATCTGGCACCATCTGGTTATCCGGGAGGAAAAAATGATGTCCGATAAATTTCAAAACGAATACACTGAATATGCAGCCCGAACGGGAAGGTTTATCCCGAAGATGTTGATGAAAAAAAATCGTGTCTGCCCGGTGGAACAAGCTGGTAGCCTGGATAACAAAATTCGAAGATGGGTCCAGGATCCTACAAAAATATTGAGGCCCTATATCGAGGAAGGCATGACGGTCCTGGACATGGGTTGTGGCCCAGGCTTTTTCTCTATTGATTTGGCTCAATTGGTTGGTCAATCAGGGCGAGTTATTGCTTCAGATTTACAAGACGGGATGCTGCAGAAATTAAGAGACAAGATTCAAGGAACGGAACTTGAGGAACGGATCACCCTGCACAAGTGCGAAGAGAATAGGATAGGCTTGTCAAAGGATGTTGATTTTATTCTGGCGTTCTACGTGGCTCACGAAATCCCGAATCAGGAAAAATTTTTCAATGAAATCAAGTCAATCCTAAAGCCTAACGGACGAGTCTTTATTGTAGAACCACCACTCCATGTCTCAAAGACCGCCTTTGAAGAAACTGTCAAAAGAGCCGGGGATGCCGGTTTCACACCCGTTGAAAGGCCGAAGGTCTTTCTCAGCAAAGCGGTGATTTTGAAAATAGACTAACGATAAAAATGGCCTGCCTTTGACTTTCTCGAAATGTCGTTTTCTTCCTCTGTCGTGTCGTTTCCTTTCTCGACCTTGCATCAGTCTTCCCCATCCAAATATAGTCAAACCGTGGTCGGTAGCTTGGAGCTGGTAACAGCATCAGGCCACCCGGCCCTGGCGTCCTTCCGTGGGCGGAGCGCCAGGCAAGCCCGATCATAACGATGCCGAACAATATTATAGCCAGACCTAGCCAGGCCGCATACTTGGGATAATTGGTTCGCACGCGCGGTTGATCCCGTTGAACCGTGATCCGAGGCGTGTTGTGCTCCTTTCCAGACATTGGCGGTCTCTTTACGATAATCAACGAAATTATTTTTATTTCACCTCGACCAATTTTGAATTCCCGCCTATCTCTTTTTTGGACAGGATTAACAGGATTGTCAGGATTATCATGACCCATCAATCCTGTTAATCTTGTTAATACTGTCCAA
>JADFXK010000447.1:0-1830 GCA_015233625.1 Deltaproteobacteria bacterium
TATAGACGGGACCGGCATCACCAGAGGGGCTAAAGACAGCAATATGGGACAGGCAATGGAGGACGCCCGCCAGGAGTTGGAAGTGAGCTGGTCCGATGATGAAAATGACGTCATCACTGATGCGTTATTGCTGACCGGCGTTACCGGGTTCCTGGGCATCCATGTGCTGGATGCGCTGCTGGCGGAAACAGCCGCCGACATTTACTGCCTGATCAGGAGCAAGGGTGAACCAGAACAAAGATTTGATGAAGTGCTCGCTTTCTATGGCAAAGAACATTTGCGGGGCAATCCCCGAATAAAAATTTTGAAGGCGGATCTGGAAGAGCCCAAATTGGGGCTTAAACCGGGCATGCTGGATTGGCTGCAGGAAAACCTGAACGGAATCTGGCATTGTGGGGCGTTGGTGCACCACCTGTACGATTATGGAAGACTTCGCAGGGCCAATGTGCAGGCCACCATAGAATTGTTGAAGCTGGCTGCGACCGGAAGAAAAAAAAGTTTCAATTACATCTCCACCCTGGGGACGGCAAGCATTCGCGACCAAGAGGGGCGCACCGTAGAAGTAGATGTAAGCGCCAGGCCAATCTCAACCAATGGCTACACCCTTTCCAAATGGGTCTGCGAACAGATCCTGACTAGAGTGGCCGCCCAAGGAATGCAGGTTAATATCTTCAGGCCGGGCAATATAACCAGCGAGAGTGTTACCGGCATATGCAAACCCGAGGTCAACCATACCCTGCTGAGAATTAAAGGCTGCCTGCAAATGAAGGCTGCGCCGGACTGGAAACGTACTACCGAGATGGTCCCGGTGGATCTGCTGGCCAGGGCGATGCTGAAGCTTTCCAATACATCGCAGGAGGTGAATATTTACAATATGAACAACCCGTATGAGATACCATGGGGTGAATATGTGGCGCTCTTTAGAAACAGTGGTTTCAGGCTGGAACTGGTGCCGGAACCACTCTGGCGGGAAGAATACCTGTCAAACATCGGCGAAACAAACGCCTTGTACGCAATCAGAGGGTTTTACAACAGACAGGATAAAGAACCGGCTCATCGAGATATAAAACCATTTTTCAGATGGAACTCATTAGAAACCGCTCACCGTCTGCAGGATCTGGGCATTTTTTACCTGAATGACTATCACGGTTACATGAAAACAGTAATTACATGGCTGGTAGGATCAGGATTTCTGGCCGACTTACAGGAACAGGAGGAAATCTGAATGACAAAAAAGTATGATTACATCATTGTCGGTTCAGGAACCGGCGGCGCAACCCTGGCAAATAAGCTATGCCGGAGGGGCAAACATGTTCTCTTGCTTGAGCTGGGAGCGCCCGATTTCCCACCACCTTTTGTCATAGAAAACTCCATTGAGGGGACAGATGTCTTTACCGCTTATGGTAAGGGGGGTGCTGCAGCCCTGATGAACGGCAATGGCGTGCGTTGTCTGCAAAAGGAGCTGGCCGATCTGGGGCTCGATCTGGAAGATGAATTCAGAGAGCTGGAAGACGAACTGAAACTGGCTCCCATTCATGAGTCATTGCTCTCTGAAGATGGCTCCATAAAGATTCTTGAACACTGCAGGCAGGCCGGCATAGGGATGCAGCGGATGCCCAAGTTCATCGACCATACCCGCTGTATTCGATGTGCCAATTGCAGTCTGGGATGTCCAACCGGGGCTAAATGGACACCGCTGGAGTTTTTGAAAGAAGCTGAGCCGCTGGGGATTGAGATCGTTTGCAATTCAAAGGTTGAGCAGGTGATTGTCGAAAAGGGTTCGGCCAGAGGCGTGCGCTGCAGCAGCCCCGACGGTGTCATGGAATACTA
>JADFXK010000447.1:1876-3520 GCA_015233625.1 Deltaproteobacteria bacterium
ACCTTTAATACTATATAATTCCGGCATCACATCTGCTGGTAACAACCTATTCATAGACATCTGTGAACTATGGTATGGCATTACTCCGGATATCGACATATCCAATGAGCCCCCCATGCAACTCGTCGACACTGAATTTCTTGAGACAGAGGGTTTCATGCTATCAACAGGCTATATCAAGAACGAGGATAAACTGCGCTACTACCTTAGAGATAAGGCGGAAGCGTATATTAAGGAAGGTCATGTCGCGGTAATCGTCAAGATTCGTGATGATTCAATCGGCTGCATTAATCCGGATGGAACTTTCTCAAAAACGGCAACAAGTGCTGATCGGATAAGGCTTGACAGAGGGGGAAAGGCGGCTGCGGATTTTTTGTTGGCCATCGGCGCCAGGCCGGACTCCATCCTTAAGCGGCAGGGACTTTACGGGGGACACAACGGTGCATCATGCGCTATAGGCAGTGTGGTGGATAACCGTCTCCAAACAAGCGCGAAAAATCTCTATGTCTGTGATAGCAGCGTATTGCCCAAATCTCCCGGCCTTCCGCCGGTGCTGACCATTATGGCCCTTGCCAGAAGGCTGGGGAAGATTTTACCCTGATTACAGGTGATACATCGCCCAGGGCTTTTGAGAAGTTACAGATTAGTTACGGTGCCTGATTCAGCAGGATCGATTGTAACTGCTCGGGATATCCTACAGGTCTTTCATATCTCCGGGGCCAGGCAGACAACTCTGTTTCGGCCCTCTGATTTGGCCCGGTAAAGCGCTTCGTCGGCGACTCTAATGAGAGTGTCCGGGCGGGTATTTCTTGAAGGAACGACGGTGGCCACGCCCTGGCTGATGGTCACCCAATTGCACGTGCCGGAGTTGACGTGCGGGATACTCAAGGACTGCAGGTTATCGCTCAGATGGTCGGCCAGGGCCAGAGCCCCGTCGGAGTTGGTATGAGGCAGAATACAGCCGAATTCCTCGCCCCCATACCGGGCGGCCAGGTCTGTTTTGCGTTTAATTGAGTTGGCCAGAGTCTGGGCCACCCGGACCAGACAGGCATCGCCGGCCTGATGTCCGTAATTATCATTAAATAACTTAAAATGGTCAATGTCGATCAAGATCAAGGACAACGGCAAAGATTCACGCGTCGAGAAATGCCAGGCGTAGGCCAGATATTCATCAAATTGACGGCGATTGGCAATCCCGGTCAAGCCGTCACGGAATGAGAGTTTCTTAAGCAACTCGCTTTTGATTTTCAACTCGACATGGGTTTTCACCCTGGCCTCGACCACCACCGGACTGAAGGGCTTGGTAATATAGTCCACCGCGCCGATATTAAACCCTTTGATTTGATCTTCCTCGCTGTCTTTGGCGGAAATGAAAATGACCGGAATATCCTGAGTGTACGGGTCAGCCTTCAATTCCCGGCAGACCTCATACCCGTCCATCCCGGGCATGACGACATCAAGAAGGATTAAATCCGGAGGAATGTCGGATCTGGCCACCTGCAACGCTTTGGCCCCGTTTACCGCGACCCGGACGGTGTAGATCGGCCGGAGTAGTTCGACCAGAATCTTGGCATTCCCAGGTTCGTCGTCAACGATAAGGACAGATTGTTTGTGACTGATCTCATCCATGCCGGTCTCCGTCCA
>JADFXK010000448.1 GCA_015233625.1 Deltaproteobacteria bacterium
AGGGTTATGCCCACCTGACCAGTTTACTGCAACCCGATATCGCCGTACTGGAAGGGGGCTACTCCATCGAAGATGCTCTGCCTTATGTCAATGTGGGGATCATCCTGGCCATGGCCGGTCTGTCTTATGAACATGTCAAAGAACCTGACTACGATCCGGTGCGGATCCGCCAAAGCCTCAAAACAACCGACTATATCAAAGAGATTTCCGAACAGATCCTCTGCCTCTACGGCGAGGCCAAGTGCCGCCGGGAAATTTTTATCCGAGAGCGGAACTCGATTACTCGGGAACGTCGGATTTACTACGACACAGACGACATTACCGAGATTCAAAAGGAAGAAATCACCGTCTGTGACAAGTGCGCCGGCACGATAGTGATTGACTCCAGGTCCGATAAAGGAAATATTTGCGCCGTAGTCATCCCCAGGGATGCTTGCGAATCCTGCACTGCAGAAGGCCGGGAGCGGTTCGCCCGCCTCGACCGTCAAAAGTACGATTATGTCTATTTGCAGGATCGGGTGGATGACAATTATATCCGGGAAGGGCGTAATTAGCGGGCCGTCCATCTTTTCGGAGATCGTCTATCCTCATCATGACCTGGAGCGTCTTTCCCGGTCGGGCTCGGCTGAAGCTCTGGGTATCCCAGGTGTCCCGGGGCCTGTTGAAAGACGTCTCCCGAAGCTTATCATCGGGAGGAAGGCTAATCGGCATTGGCCGGACTTCCGAGTTCAACCCGATGATTTTTGTCCCAAGCGTGGTAGAACCATGGGCGCGAGTCGCAAACCGGTTTTACAAGGTTTGAGAATTTCAAGCAGTCGGAACGCAACACGAATCATAAGGAGGCCGAACCATGAGTAAGAGCGCAGAGACCAAAAAGGACACCAAGAAGAAACCGGCGAAGACACTCAAGGAGAAAAAGGCCGAAAAGAACGCCAAGAAGGCGGCCAAAGGCTCATGAGAAAGAAGGAAAGGGAAGCCTGCTAAATTGAGAAGTGTCACGGGGGGCGAAGCGACACCAGCTTCCCCCCTTTGTTTGGAAACCTTTCTTCGCACCTATCCGACCCAAAGATGTCCGGCGATGACCATGAACACGGGCTATTCCGCACCGGCTCCCAGAAATATGCCGATCACCCGACCTCCTTTGAAATCAAAGACCATGCCGTCATAAATTGAACCTGCCACGAACCTCCGGCCTTTCACTGTATTTCCATCCTGATCCCCATACCGACCATAGACTCGGATGACCTCGCCTTCCGTGCTCCCAATGTGAATCCCCGTGCCGGTCACGAGCTTGGAGCGGCTGGAGACGAGGATTGAGGCGATCACTTTCGCTCCTCGCCGGCGATCCGAACTCATTTTAAGAACGACACCGCATTCGGCGTACTTCCACGTCTGCACGTATTCTCCAGTCGCCGCCTCGTACACCTCTTTGCCCTTCTTGAGCCGGCACGGGATGTTTCTATTGACATCTTTTTCAGGCAAGCCAAGACGAAGTCCACCTATTCGCTCCCCGCGAGTGTTAAATTGACTGCCTGGAGTGTCCGGCTGTCCCTGGATGGTGGCGGACCAGGCCGGAAGGCCGCCGAAGACTGTCGAGACGAACATCATGAAGACCAGGATACGTTTAAACAAAGTTTCTTCTCCTTCATCCCTGAACGTGATGGGAGTGTTCGAGCCAGACCGGAAACGCGGGTTATCGGCCCGGACCAGGCCGGCCGGCAATTTTTTGTCTGCATTGGTTGCCGATTGATCCATTCTGCAGCATGATCCGTAAAGAATGACTCCTGCCAATCAGCCGCCGGCAGAAGCCGGGGCACCACGCCTGAAAGAGATAACCGTCAGTTATAGTTTTTAAAAATCTTCCCCTATATCCCGTGTGGAGCGCAGGAATTCATCCTCCTCTTTGCTTCTTAAATCAACCTCGCTCACCAGAAAATCGTTTAGTATTCCAAGCTCCTGGGCTACCGGCCTCAGAGATACAATCTTGTGGCACAACAATTCCGCTTCTACTTCCGACTCCGGATGCACCTTTCTGGTAAAATCCCTGATGGCAGCCATATCCTGATCGCCGAGGCGGTCTTTGACAGCGATTTCCAAAATGATTTTCCTATACTCCCCTATCATCGAAATCAGCGTATCTCTGGGGAGAGCCCCATTCCTGGCGCCGGCGGCCAGCTCAAGGGAATCAATGCAGCAGTCGTAGTTTTTATAAGAATAGTATTCCAGAAGCGGATAAAGGGAACACATGGTCCCAATCGAACTAGGGCGGAGCTTTCCCAGTTTTTTTACGTCGGTTATGATGGCCTCCCGATCATATGAGCCCATCATGGATACATAGGGGAACACAACCAATGGCAAGTCTAGGCTATCCTGTTCCAGAATTTCGACTGCCTTCCTGCCCAACAACTCTTCCAGGAAGTCCAGTCCGAGGTGGAAGGCCAGCGATTGAATCATTTTTTTTAACTCGTGCTCAACGCCGAGCATCTGAACGGGGTCGGCGCAGTAGAGCACATAAGGAACTTTTAGATCGATGGCCATAAGGCATGCTGTGGCAATCAAATAGGATGAGCAGACGGCGCAGGGGATTTTCTCGGCTTTGAATGGGACGGACGCCTTGTCCACCGAAAGAAAAACCTTCCGCATCATTTTTTTGTATTTGGCATGAGAAGCAAAGGAGATATAATCGACATCTATCAAGCGGCCAATCTCCTTTATATTATCGATAGCGTACTTGCTTTCGTACGGATGATCGTACGTATAGGCAATGATTCTTTTGGATGTCTCAGTCGTTAATTTGTTCAGCATGAACATGCTATCCTTGCCTCCGCTCAGCATCAGCAGACAATCGTAGTCACCGTGGCTAACCGGAGGAGAGGACATGAAAGTTTCGTAACCATCTACAATAGACCCATATTTATCCAGGTATATTTCCATTGAATTTCCGTTACATAGGTCGCATTCGCCACTGTCTTTGAAAACAACACCCGGATGGTTTCTTTTCAGGACACATTTTGTACAATAAGCAGAATCTGATATTAACATTCTATTCTTAGCTCCTGTGTTTTAGATGTTGCTCAGATCGGCCTGCGAGCCCCAATGGAGAAAAAAAACACAACTCTCGTGTGTCGGCATGAACGAATTCTCTGCCGGCTTTCTTGCGGTGCCGGCGAGGTCGGACGGGATGATGACCGACAATGTCGAATACTACAATTCTGCTCGGAATTCAATGAATTTTTTGGCCGGTCGAAAAATGGGTGAGACCGCTTGGGGCGCCGATCTCTGCCGCCGGCACGGCAGAAAACGACACCCGGACGGCCGAAAAGCAAAAACCGGGCGGTTTGGGACCACCCGGGCCTTTTGTTTCGTCTTTCGGTTTAGTCAGGCTCGCCTGGCGGCTAGCCCAATCCCGCGACGTAGGATTCATAGGCGGCGGCATCCAGAAGCTGATCCAATCCGGACAGATCGACATCGGTCATCTTAAACAACCACCCTTGATCGTAGGGTGACCGATTGATCAG
>JADFXK010000449.1 GCA_015233625.1 Deltaproteobacteria bacterium
TGGAGAGGGGTGAAAATCGATCATGACCGGGGGAAATTGTTCGCTCATCCTTTTGCCGACTTTAAGGTGCAACGCGGCTTGTGGTTACTGTTTCGAGCGTGAAATGGACCATGAGCTGACTCTTGAACAACTTTCCGTGGTCATCCGGAAGGTCATGGACCATATGGAGCAACGCCGCCTGGAAACGTTGTCCATATATTGGCAGGGGGGCGAAGTTATGACCATGCCGCCCGCCTGGTTTGCCCAAGCCCGCGACGTTGTTCAGGAGGCGGCCGAAAGAAGGCATAAGCCGGTCCTTAACTACATCCAGTCCAACATGATGGCCTACAACCTGCAATGGAATGGAGTTATTTCGAGAATGTTTGGGAACAATATCGGCACTTCCATGGATTTTCCCAATCTCCATCGAAAACTCAAGGGCGGTGGTCCAAGCGAATACGAAAAGATATGGGAACAAAAGATTCTCGAAGCCAGGGAGGCCGGGATCGAAGTTGGGATTATCTCAATTCCCAATAATGAAACCTTGGACATGGGGGCGGACCGGTTCTATGCACATTTTGTAGAGGAACTGGGGATCACTAGTTTTCAAATCAACACCCCGTTCCCAGGGGGACTGCCCACAACGGTGAAACAGGGTTATCCCCTGGATATCAGCCACCTGAGCAAATTTATGGTGGATTTGGCCAACATCTGGATGGACCGGGGTCGGCCCAATGGAGTCAGAGTCGGGCCCTTCGACAAGCTCCTGGACTATTTCCTTTACGGAAATAAGGACCTGCTCTGCATCTGGCGGGATAACTGTGTCAACGAGTTTGTGTGCATTGACCCCCGCGGTCACGTCGCCCAGTGCGACTGTTGGGTCACCAGCTATCCCGAATTCCGTTTCGGCAACATATTTGATTGCGACAACTTATCTGATTTACTAGGGAACAGCCAGGCCCGCCGACGCTTCCAGGCCAGACCCGGTCTCTTGGTTCAACGCGAAGATTGTCTTGACTGCGGGTATCTGACCTTGTGCCACGGTGGGTGCCCGGTCAGAGCCTACACCGTTACCGGCGACCTCTACCGGAAAGATCCTTATTGCGATTTATACAAAACGCTCTTCTCGGATATGGAAGAAGCGGCGGTCAACTTAGGTAGCTCCAGGCCCGATTCTTGCGCCAACCAACGCATGGGAGATGCGGCTTCCAGCATCCCGTCCGGTTGAAAACATCCGGCCCCAATCGTCCGCCGAAGCGTTGATTTTATTCCTTCTTTTTCTCTTCTCCCGGTTTAGACTTGTCCCCGAAAGCATCGAACACGGATTTAAGAGGCGACAGCCCCACCATGGTTTTCTGAGCCAGACTGGTCAGGTCCACGCCCATGTCCAACCATTTCCGGAATTGTTCGTCCAGGGTCGTTTTAAACATCAAATAGCTTCGGATCGTCTGGTGAAGATACTTATCAAAAAACTCCGCCAGCACACTTTCCCCATGCTGGATGACCAGGTGAAGCAACGGCACCGGCAGAAGAATGTTCTTTTTTCTGGCTTCTTCTAAGACAATCTGAGTCAGGATAAACGCCGTCACGTCTTCCCTGGTCTTGGCATCGACGACCTCAACTTGCCGGCCCTGCTTAATCGCCTGGCAAATATCATCCAGGGTGACGTAAGCGCTCTTTTCGGTATCATAAAGTCGCCGGTTGGAATACTTTTTAACCAACAGCCTGTCTTCGGGCATAATTTTTTTCCTGGAGATGTTTCACCGCCACTTCGGTTGCCGTCAAACCTGCGTAGCAATTTATCTCCTGCGGGACAAGTCGTTTGGGGAATCCACTTCGCCGGGCAAGAGCCTTACCCGAAAGCGAGATGGCGTCTTTGCGTTATATTTTTATCTTGTTATATCAGGATAATAAAATAATAATTTTGCACTGCAACATTTTTTCCTTTGACAATCGGGAGAATCCGTATTATCTTTGGATCATTCGTACTAAGAAAATTGCATCCCCGGTGGCTGGGTCAGGGGCTGGCTGCATAGCCCCCAAGGAACTCCCACGATTCTCTGCCCGGGTGCCCTAACCCAACTTCTCACAGCCTCATCGGGTTTGTTAACCCAAGCACACCTCGACCCGGGACCAACACCCGGTAACCGACCACATAAACACATCGGAGGTATTAATATCATGGATCCCCAACAATTTGCAAAACAAATGATTGAGTTTGAGAAGGCCACCATTGACAACTCCTTTAACGCCATGTCCATGGTCCAAGACCAGATGGAAAATATGACCAACCTGATGATGGACCAGGCCGCCTGGATTCCCCAGGAAGGGAAAAAAGTCGTCAATGAGTACCTGGCGACTTGTAGAAAAACAAGTTCCGATTTCAAAACGATGGTGAACGATGGTTTCAACCAGATCCAGAGCTGCTTTTGCAAAAGCGAATAACAGCCGAGCTATATGGCCCCGAAATCCAATTAGTTACCGGTAGTTACCATTACCAGACTATCTTAACGCCCCTTAAGTAAAACGCCACAGGAGGAGAAGCCATGGAACCCCAAAAGATGTTACAACAAATGATTAATTTCAACAAGTATATGTTCGACAACACCTTTAACAGCATCACCATGTTCCAGGAACAGATGGAACGGATGAGCAACATGTTTCTCGATCAGGCCACCGGGATGCCCGAAGAAGGAAAAAAGGCCGTTACGGAATGGGTTAAGTCCTATAAAACCGCCCGCGATGACTTCAAAAAAGTGGTGGAAGACAACTTCAAGAAGATGGAAGAATTCTTTGCCGCTGACAAATTTAAATAAAACGTTGATTGCCCGGCCGGCAGGAACGGCAAAAGACCGCTGAGGATGCCGCGGGAAGCCGCGGTTTAGCCTTCACCCGGAGGCTCTGGACCGGACAAAAAAATGCACCACCGAGGACGCGGAGATCTCTCAGTAGTCGGACATGGCGCTTTATTCAGGTGGGTTAATGCCGAAATAGAGCGCCATGGCCTTGTAAGACGGCTGTGTCTTCAATCCGACGTTTTGTCACGAAATGTTAGCATTAAGAAATAATAGATTAAATTATAATAAGATGAATAGCCGGCACGGCACATTTTCCATCACCGTTATTGATTTTCATGAAATCTGCTGATACGTATATTCTGAAATGATAAAGAAAACCCCTGTGGTCAAAAGAATATGAAATTCATCATCATACTTATATG
Source organism: Deltaproteobacteria bacterium (assembly GCA_015233625.1). Classification (GTDB taxonomy): domain Bacteria; phylum Desulfobacterota; class JADFXK01; order JADFXK01; family JADFXK01; genus JADFXK01. The sequence goes on from JADFXK010000449.1 coordinate 3,200, forward strand.
GAGCTAATCGCGTTTACTCCCCACTCCTCGGACCCAACCGCAATCACATAGGACAAAAGTGAGGCGAATCAAATGACGGACCTAAATTACGGATTACCCGGCGAACTGCTTAAGGACTTTTTCGAAGGGGCGTCTTTCGAGCCGCAAACATTGGAAAAATATTCTGAAACAAACCAAAAAATAATTGAGGCCACATTTGATTATTTTAAAGCCAATCAGGTGCTGACAAACGGCGTGATGCGCTACCTCAGTGAATTCATGACCCCCTTCTGGATCTCGTTGGCCTCCTTCATTGCCGTGGAACGAATTAAATCCTG
>JADFXK010000044.1:0-15412 GCA_015233625.1 Deltaproteobacteria bacterium
GGATCGGTTATAGCCAGGTTGGCCAAAACCTTCCGGTCGAGATCTATTCCAGCCACCTGCAGGCCGTGGATGAACTTGCTGTAGCTCAGGCCACTCATCCGAGCCGCGGCATTGATCCGGATAATCCACAATTTTCGGAAATCTCGCTTTCTGGCTTTGCGGTCCCGGTAGGCAAATACCATCGCCCGGGCCAAAGTTTCATGGGCGGTACGGAAAAGTTTACTGTGGCCTCCCCGGAACCCCCTGGCCAATTTAAGAACCTTTTTCCTACGTCTCCGGGCCTTGAAGCCCCTTCTTACTCGTGACATATCTTGAACTCCGTCCTGACAGGGTTAGATGACCGGCCTAATTTCTCAGTTGAGGTGCGCCTCCCGTGAGATTTTTTCCCCAGCCGCTAGGCCTTGGCCTGATCTGGTCTCTGCCGGTAACTAAAGGTAAGGGCACATATGTTTGAAATTTTTCATATTAGCCGAACTTAATGTTGCTGCTTTTCTCAGGTGTCGCTTCTGTTTGGTCGTTTTCGAGGTTAGAAGGTGACGGGCGAAAGCCTTAGCGCGGAGAACCTTCCCGGTTCCGGTCACTTTAAAGCGTTTGGCCGCGCCCCGATTCGTTTTTATTTTTGGCATGGTTGCCCTCCCGGCATGAAAATGTTCACCGCAAAGACGCAAAAGACGCCCCTGCCCGCCGCGTATAAGGCGTCGTTTGTGCCCTTGCGGTGAATACAACTCACTTTATAAAAATTATTTCGGAGCTAGTATGATGGCCATGAACCGTCCTTCCATTTTGGGGCTCTGTTCCACCACAGCGACGTCTTCTAGTTCCTTGGCCATGCGATTCAACAAGGTCAGGGCCTGTTCGCTATGGGCGATTTCTCGACCCTTGAAAGTTACGGTAATCTTGGCCTTATTCTTCTTACTCAAAAATCTCTTGAGGTGCCTGAGCTTAAAATCAATGTCGTGGTCGTCGGTCCCAGGCCTGATCTTAACTTCTTTGATCTGAATGGTCGTTTGCTTGCGCTTGGCCTCTTGAGTCTTCTTACTTTGCTGGTACTTATATTTGCCGAAGTCCATAATTTTGCAAACAGGAGGGTCACTATTAGGAGATACCTCCACCAGATCCAAAGTCTCCCGAGCGGCTGTTTCCAGGGCATCTTTTAAAGTTAGGATACCTAGTTGCGCCCCGTCGGAACCGATCACCCGGACCGAGTGAGACTTAATTTCTTTGTTTACCCGGACAGTTTTAGCTATGGGCCACCTCCTTGGTCGATGTTAAGTATGAGTTCTGTGACAAAATGGAAATCCTGTTTGTTATTAATAGACCACCGTCATCCGGGCCTTCAGCCACCGGGACGTGGTTATTGGTTAAAAGGCAGAAGGCTTACTCTTCCATCCACCGAGTGGTCCTATAAATATTAACCAGGGACAGTCGAAGGTCGCCTCTGCCGAGGCTAAGCAATTTTTTGAGCGACTTCTTGCTGCAGCAAGGCGATAAATTGATCCACACTCATAAATTTGAGGTCTTCCCCGCCCCGGCGGCGAGGCGAAACGCCGTGTTCGGCCATTTCCCGTTGGCCGATAACCAGGGTGTAGGGAATCTTCTCCATCTGGGATTCTCTAATCTTAAGGCCTAGTTTTTCGTTGCGGTCATCGAGTTCGACCCGGAAGTTTTCGGCCCGCAACCGGTCGGTCACTTCCTGGGCATAGGGCAAGACGGCGTCAATGACGTTGACTACTTTAGCCTGGACCGGGGCCAACCAGGCCGGGAAAGCTCCGGCGAAATGTTCAATCAGAACGCCGATAAACCGTTCCAAGGAACCTAAAATGACCCGGTGCAGCATAACCGGCCGGTGCTTTTGACTGTCAGCCCCGATATAGGATAGGTCGAATCGTTCCGGTAAGGTAAAGTCACACTGGATAGTGGCACATTGCCAGCGGCGGTCCAGGGCGTCTTTGAGCTTGATATCGATCTTAGGACCGTAAAAGGCCCCGTCACCCGCGTTGATCTCGTAGGGCATGCCCTTATCATTTAAGGCCTGAAGCAGCGCGTTGGTGGCCAGTTCCCAGTCGGCGTCGCTTCCGATGGATTTGACTGGCCGGGTGCTCAGTTCGGTTTCATATTCAAAGCCAAACATGGCCATGACATCACTGACAAAATTTATTACCCCTTTGATTTCGGCATTCATCTGTTCCGGGGTGCAGATGATGTGGGCGTCATCCTGGGTAAACTGCCGGACTCGGGTCAGGCCGTGAAGAACGCCCGATTTTTCGTGCCGGTGAACCGTGCCCAGTTCAAAATAACGTTTGGGTAGATCCCGGTAACTCCGAATCTTGGATTTGTAGATGAGCATGTGGGCCAGGCAGTTCATCGGCTTAATGCCGTATTCGACCTCGTCTATGGTGGTAAAATACATGTTTTCCCGATAATTGTCATAATGCCCGGATTTTTTCCAAAGATCTAACCGGAGCAATTGCGGGCCAATTACCAGTTCGTAGCCTCGTTTATAATGTTCTTTCTTTTCAAAGTCTTCAATTAAGGAACGGAGCATGGCCCCTTTGGGATGATAGACAATCAACCCGGCTCCGGCTTCTTCATAGACGCCGAAAAGGTCTAGTTCCCGGCCCAGTTTGCGGTGATCGCGCTTTTTGGCCTCTTCGATTCTGGCCAGGTGTTTCTTAAGAGTATCTTTATCGTAAAAGGCGGTGCCGTAAATCCTTTGCAACATCTGCCGTTTTTCGTCGCCCCGCCAGTAGGCCCCGGCCACTGAGGTCAATTTGAAGGCCCTGATATAGCCCGTGGAAGGCAGGTGTGGGCCGCGGCAGAGATCGGTAAAATCGCCTTGACGATAGAGGCTGACCGTTTCCGCGCCAAGATCCTGGATCAGTTCGACCTTGTAATTTTCTCCTTGCTGCTTAAAAAAGGCGACGGCGTCCGTACCGGACAACTCTCGACGCTCAAAGGGTGAATTGGCCGAGATGATCTTGGCCATTTCTTGCTCGATTTTGGGCAGGTCCTCCAGAGTAAAGGGAGTCGGGACGTCGAAGTCGTAATAGAAGCCGTCTTCTATGGACGGTCCGATAGTCACCTGGACATCTTTAAAAAGACGTTTCACCGCTTCGGCCATGACATGGGAAGTGCTATGGCGGAGGATGTCCAGGCCCTCGGGACTATCTTTAGAGACACCGGTGATGGTCGCGTCCTCGGATAAGGTGGTATTGAAATCGACCAGGTGTCCATTCACCCTGGCGGCGACTAATTCCTTTATACCTGCCGGATTGGCGTCTTTAAGAATATCCCGGACCAGACTCCCGGCCGGGTAGCTTTTCTTAAGGTCCTGGGAAAAGGTGATTTCTATTTGAGACATCGTGTCCTCGAACCGGCTATTTCGTCCGGGCGTAGTTGAGATGTTCATAGGCTTGTCCAGCAAGCGGGCTTCAAATTGTAAAAGTTCGGAACGATTTGACGTCTTTTCAGATCGTTTCCGGTTTTACAAGTACAAAAAAGGCATCCTTCACCCAAATTACCCCCGTTTGCGCCTTACCCGGTTTGTGGATAAATGGCGGCAAGATAGCCAACGGCCCAAGTTAGAGACCTGTGCACATTAAAAAAAAAGCATATCGGCTGGGTAATTTTAAGGTTTTTGAATGCCTTATAAGTTTCTCGTCCGTGATTTGTGTGCTCGGCATCACTTGAGATGCCATCAAGGATTATAAGCTCTACGGTGTCTATCTAATGTATCTAGCTAATGTATATAGGAACCGGAGTAAAAGGTCCGGCAGGTGTGTGGTAGGCACGAAGAGATTTGAACTCTTGACCCCTACCGTGTCAGGGTAGTGCTCTCCCCCTGAGCTACGTGCCTACTGCTCGAAACAGATAATTAGTACCAAGAAGCGGCTGAGGTGTCAAGAAAAAATGAAACATTGACCAATTATTTTTAAAAAGGCGCCGCACAATTGTCACATTCAGTAATTAACACACCAAGATATGTTCTTACTTTCAACCGCCCCAAACCACCGTGGCATACTTTTGATAGGCTATTCCCGACGCCAGGTCGCCCCGTCGGGACGATCCTCAATGATGATCCCGGCTTCGGTTAACCGCTGACGGATTCCGTCGGCCTCCGCAAACCGCTTTTCCTTCCGGGCGGTAGCTCGGTCGACCAGGAGGGTTTCAATCTCGGCGTCACTCAAATTGGAAGCCGCACTCGGTGGTTGGACGATCGTGGGTGACTTGAGAAATTCCACCGGCGGCAGAGTCAGCAAGCCCAATATTCGGCCGGCCGTGAGTAATGCCAGGGCCGCCTGACTAATGACCGCCTTGTCAGCCCCCTGATCGGCCAGCAACCGGTTGATGTCCTTGGCTAGCCCAAACATGCGGCCGATGGCCCCGGCGGTATTGAAATCGTCGTCCATGGTTTGAATGAAATTTTCCCAAAAGGTAGTCACCAGAGGAGCGGAGGCCGACGTCGCCTCAGATTCTGTAAAGGGACCGCCGCATAGCCGCTCAGCCTCGCCTAAGGTGTTATAAAGACGGGTGAGACTGCCGGCAGTGGCGGTCAGAGTATCATCGGAGTAGTCCACCGGGGATCTATAATGGCTCGACAAGAGGAACAACCGAAGCGTTTCAGGATGATAATTTTTTAAAATATCCCTGATGGTCCGAAAATTCCCCAGCGACTTAGACATCTTTTCCAGATTGACTCGGACAAAGCCGTTGTGCATCCAGTAGTTGGCAAAAGGAGTGCCATTGGCCGCCTCGGACTGGGCTATTTCGTTTTCGTGATGAGGGAAAACCAGATCCTTGCCCCCGCCGTGGATGTCGAAATTGGGACCAAGATGCCTGGCGCTCATAACCGAGCATTCGATGTGCCAACCTGGCCGGCCAAAACCCCAGGGACTGGGCCAGGCCGGTTCCCCCGGCTTGGAGCTTTTCCACAAGGCAAAATCCAGAGGATGCCGTTTTTGTTCGGAAGCCTCGACCCGTGCCCCGGCCCTCATGTCGTCCAAATTACGATGGGACAGTTTACCGTATTCGGGAAAGCTGGTGACATCATAATAAACGTCGCCGTCAACGGCATAGGCGTGATTCTTGGCGACCAGTTCGGCCACCGTGGCGACGATATCTTCAATATGTTCCGTGACGCGGGGCTCCACGTCAGCCCGTTTGACTCCTAATGCATCCATATCGTCATAAAAAGCGGCGATAAACTTATCAGCCAGTTCGGCCACGGCCAGACCCGACTCATTGGCCCGGTTGATGATCTTGTCATCTACATCAGTAAAATTACGGACAAAGTTGACTTTAAAGCCTCGCCATCGAAAGTAGCCGACAATGACATCAAAGACAACCGCGGATCGGGCGTGGCCAATGTGCCAAAGGTCGTAAACCGTCACCCCGATAAAAAATTTCCTGGTTTGGTCCGCGACTTCGGCCCGCCGGGCGGCCTGCTCGGCATCTTCCTCGGTATCCCCTGCGTCAGGTGGTATCACCCCGTACCCAATCCTGACGATGGCCGCGATAATGTCATCCTGCGTCGTGATTGTGGGAATGTATTCAACCGTGGCCCTTTCCGTGGCCAGATTAACCGCGGCATCCAATACGCCGGGAACTTTCTTTCGCAAAGTTCTTTCAATCGCCGCAGAACAATTGGCGCAGGTCATCCCGGTCACGGCCAGCTCGATTTTGGCCGAGGCGACGCCATAACCAATATCCTTTATTTTATTGATAATGACCTGTTCTTGAACCTGGGCTGGATCGAAAGAGACGGTGACTTGCTCCACCGCGAAATTGACATCGGCCGTATCTACTCCGGGGAGTTTTCTTAAATTTCTCTCCACGCTGAGAGCACAATTGGCGCAGCTCATTCCAGTCAGAGGAAGAGAGATAGTTTTCATGGTCATGGATAAAACTCCGACGGTGGCGGCCCCAAGAAAATTGTCATTCTTGAGGAAAAGGATCTGGAAATCTTTCGATGCCGCATTTGCGGTGGCATTCCGCCGGCAGTGGGCTAAGTTGGGTTATGGCTGCTAAATAGTCAGAGGCACAAAAAAGGACAGGGGCCTAAGCATAATCCGGGTTGCTTTTCTCTCTTGCTTACACGGCAGGCGAAGCCATGAAGCCATCGGCGGGTCGGTGGGGATTTTTCAGGCGGAAATTATGAGCGGCAACCGGCATAATCTCTTTACCTTGACCAATGGCGCCAACTAAATCTGGAATCTGGGGAACGCCGCGACCAACTCATCCAAATTCTTGACCAGAGCCGCATGCCTGAGCAGGGCCTTCAGTCGCCGGTCCACGAATGAGCCTTGAATTACTTTCAGGGTGTCCAGAGCCAGGACGTGACTGACCTGATTCGGCAAATAATGATGCAAGAAATCTTGGGCCACGTCCAGGTCGGAGAAAACCCTCTTAAAGAATTTGTCGTGATGGGTGGAGGTCAATGCAGGCCTCGGTAAGCTGACGCTTTACTGAAATCAACATGCTGATCACGTTAGCAGATGTGCTCTGGAAAGTAAAGTCATTCCCCCCTCAGGTTATCGCTGGCCAACCATATCGGCCGGAATGGAATTGGGCACGGCGCGGCTCAGGATAAACCAGAGTTCATCATCGTTCGTCGAGTAATACTTGAATACGGCATGATGGGAAACATTATTAAAGACTATGTCCGGGATGGTGAAGATCAGGATGGAACTCAAGGTGGCCGGCGGACATGATCCCAGGGGATTGAGATTTTCGCCGAAGTCTATCGTTTTGAGCAGGATTTCTCCCCGGTCTGAGGTATCCAGGGTAAAGCAGCCCCAATAGGTTTGCCCATCAAGAATGATATACGGGACCATTATATCCTGGTTTGGGGAAACGCTGACGGTGCATGGAGACGGGACTGGAGTAGACCACCGGCTTTGGCTCTCCTGACCGGCCAGCACTGGGCCAGTGGTGACCAGAGCAATGAAGACAACTGCGGCCATTATCCCGAGTAATCTAGAATTACGGGTTATTTTATACATACCGACCTCCGATGAAATTGAAAGATGAAGGGTTTCGGCGTTCAGGTATATCACCCTAAATTCTAATTTTACTCCCATCCGGCAGCCGTGTCAATGGTCAAACTTCGGCGGTTTCCTCGTCTTTCTTTTGTTTCTTCTTTTCCTCGTTATTACTGTCCTTCTTTTCCTTAGCCAGATCCGCCAATTGGTCTAACCTGGCGGAGATCCTGTCATTTAATGTATTTTTGGGGTAGGTCCCATCCGGTTTTTGCACTCCAACCCTGACGCCGGTCAGGATCTCCAGGGCCTCGTTAAACCCGGTCACCGGATAAACGTGAAACAATCCCTGCCTAACGTCCTCAATCAAATCCTTGGAGAGCATCAAATCATTGACATTGACCTGGGGGATGATGACTCCATGCCGGCCGGTCAGACCTCGAGCCCGGCAAATCTCCCAGAAGCCTTCGATCTTTTTGGTCACCCCGCCAATGGGGAGGATTTCCCCCCTCTGACTGACCGCCCCGGTCATGGCCACACTCTGGCAAATGGGTGCGTCGGCCAGGCAAGACAGCAGGGCGACCAGCTCGGCCCCGGAGGCGCTGTCGCCATCGATGGACACATGGCTCTGTTCAAAAGCTAGCGCTGCCGAGAAGCTCAAGGGACGTTTAACGGCGTAGGTCCGCTTCAGATAACTAATCAGAATGAGAACACCCTTGGTGTGGATGTTGCCGGAAAGTTTGGCGTCCCGATCAATCGCAGCCACCCCGTCCTTGCCCACGGAGACGTTGGCCGTGATCCTGGTCGGACGGCCGAAGCAGTAATCACCCAAATCGTAGACCACCAGTCCATTGACCTGGCCGACCACTTTTCTTTCGGTGTCGATGAGAATGAAGTCTTCCTGGATTAGTTCTTGGATCCGCTCCTCCAGGAGGTTGGAGCGGTAGCGGGTCTCCCGGATGGCTCGATCCACGTTTTCCGCCCCGATCAACGCCCGATTATCCAGGCCGGCGTAGTAATCGGCCTCCTTCAGGATATTTTGAATATGGGATAGCTTGAGAGTCAATTTTTCTCGATGGGCCGTCACCTGGGCGGCATATTCGATGATCTCGGCCACGCCGCTTTTGTCGGCATGACGCAGCCCTTCCCGGCGGCAAGTGTCGCCGATAAAGGAGATATATTTACGGAGATTCCCACTGTCGCGAGGCAAGCGGTCGTCCAATTGAGCCCGCACTTTAAATAGCTTGGAGAACCAGTCGTCATAGTTGTACATAGCATGGTAGAGGTTGGTCGGGCCGATCAGGATGATTTTAATGTTTAAAGGAATTGGTTCCGGTTTGATGGCCTTAGTGCTGAACAGACCCAGATATTCTGCCAGATCTTCAATTTTGATCACCCCATCTCGCAAGGCCCGCTTGATCCCTTCCAGAGACTGGTAAACTTTCAGCAGATCCATGAGATGCAAAACCAGGTAACCGCCGTTAGCCCGATGCAAGGCCCCAGGCCGAATCATGGAGAAGTCGCTGACCAGAGCTCCGTACTGGACATTACGTTCCACTACCCCGAACAGATTCTGGTAAGTGGGATGTGTTTCCACCACCACCGGGGCGCCCTTCAATTCCGAATTGTCGATGAACACATTGACCTTATACCGGGTGAAATTAGGTTCGAGGTGGGATAGCGGAAAAGCATCCTGCGGAGGCGCTTTTCTTTGCTTGAAGTCATGAATATTCAATATAATATCTTCTTTGACCGACTTGAGGTACTTGAGCACCGCGGGCTGGTCTTGATTTGCTTCCTGCAAGTCGTCTAGAAGATGCCCCACCCGGTAAAGGGCGACCCGCCGGTCCAGGTCTTGAATCCGCTTTTTCATTTCCTGGTCCAACTTGTGCATCCGCCGCGCCACGGCATTCATCTCAGCTTGCAACGCCTCGCTTTTTAGCCTCAATTCCGTTTTGATCTGATCATCGAGTTCGCGTAACTCATCCCCGCTGATGGCCCGGCCTTCCCGGGCCGGTTCAATCATCATCCCCACCTGGCTGATGTTCAATATAAACCCATCCCGTTTGACCCGGTCCTCAAACGCGCCCATAATTCTTACTTTTTCTTTATTTACCTCCCGGATGATCTCGTCTTTGCGGTTGGCGTAATCTTCGGAAACAAATAAATCGGGGATTTCAGTCTTGAGCACTTCTAAGAGTTCATCGATGCGCTTCTTGAATTCTCGGGCCTTCCCCTTGGGTAGCCGGAGGGCCAAAGGATGCTCGGGATCCTTAAAGTTGTATACATAACACCAATCGGGTGGGGCTTTCTTTTTCGCCGCCTCGGCCTCGGCCATGGTTCGAGCGACATAAATCAGATCGGAGTTGTCTGGCCCGGCAACGTAAATGTTATAGGTCAGCCCATTCATCCCAAAGCCGAATTGCAGGGCCCGGACCGCCCGATCCTGACCCAAGATAGGTTCTTTGAGCTCCGCCACTTCACTTGTATCGTTAAATTTAAAGGCACTGGTCGGACACACTCCGCGCAGATCTTTAACCGGTACCTCCTTAAATTTCTTTTTCATTCGGCCCCCCTCCGGGAAATTGTCTCGACACGGAGGTGTGTTGTATCACAGCCTCTTAAGGGCTGCAACCTAAAGATTATAGTCGCCCAGGACAAACGCATGAAATATTTTTTGGAGAAGTATTATCTTATGGATGGGATAGTCAACGGGGGTCACTTAGTGTGTGACTACAACCCTTTTTGACATTGAAACAAAGCTGGCCGGATGTGGGGCAAAATCAAGAGGGACAATCATGAGGAGCAGACCGGAACCGGGATCTACCTTTCGCTGTTCAATCCGAGGTTAACGGCGACTTGGGGCAACGGACTGAGCAACCGCGTTGCTCACCCCAAGGCCAGTTCAATTTGCTCTAAATCTTTGATCCGGTCGCGGAGTTCCGCGGCCCGTTCGAATTCCAGGTTGTCCGCGGCCTCCAGCATTTCTTTGCGCAGTTTGGAGATCTGGCCGGGCAAAGCCGTCAAATTTTCTATCGCGGGCCGACCGTCACGTCTATCTCCAACCGGCACGGTGACATAGTCGGACTCAGATAGAGAGGATAAGACGTCGTTGATTTCTTTCTTGATCGTTTCCGGGGTGATGTTATGCTCCCGGTTGAATTCTCCCTGGATTTGTCGGCGGCGGGAGGTTTCTTCCATGGCCAGACGCATGGACTCGGTCTGGACGTTGCCATAGAGAATCACCTGGCCATTAACATTCCGGGCGGCGCGGCCGCAGGTTTGAATCAAAGACCGGGCGGAACGGAGAAACCCCTCCTTGTCGGCATCTAAAATAGCTACTAATGAAACCTCCGGGATGTCCAGGCCCTCTCGCAATAAATTAATTCCAACCAGAACATCAAACTCGCCCAACCGCAACTCTCGGATAATCTCCATCCGTTCAATGGTCTTGATATCGGAGTGGAGATATTTCACCCGGATCCCCAGGTCGGAATAATAATCAGTTAAATCTTCGGACATCCGTTTGGTCAAGGTGGTGACCAGAACCCGCTCGTTTTTGGCCACCCGCAGCCGGATTTCTTCCAGGAGGTCATCCACCTGGTTGTCGGCTGGGCGATGGATGATGGCCGGGTCCATCAGGCCTGTTGGCCGGATAACTTGCTCAATAATCAGCCCTGGGGATGTATTCAGCTCATAATCGGCCGGCGTGGCCGAGACGTAGACGACCTGGTTCACGCGCTCGGCAAATTCCTCAAAATTCAGTGGCCGGTTGTCCATGGCAGAGGGCAATCGGAATCCGAATTCGACCAAAGTTCCTTTCCGCGAGCGGTCGCCCCGGTACATGCCCCGGATCTGGGGCACGGTTATATGGCTTTCATCGATGAATAGTAAAAAATCCTTAGGGAAATAGTCCAGCAGAGTTGGTGGCGGCTGGCCAGGGACCCGGTTGGTCAGGTGGCGGGAATAATTCTCAACCCCGGTACAATAGCCGATCTCCAACATCATCTGCAAATCGTAATTAGTCCGCTCCTCAATCCGTTGCGCCTCTATTAACTTACCCTCTTGCCTAAAAATGTCGATGCGGTCTTTAAGCTCCTCCTTGATGGCTTTCATGGCCCGGGTCCGGTCTTCCGTGAAGGTGACATAATGGCTCCCCGGATATATGGTCACCCGGTTCAAAGACCGGAGCACCCGGCCCCGCAATGGGTCAATGTCATAAATATTTTCTACCGTATCCCCGAAGAATTCGATCCGCACCGCCTTGTCCGACTCGTAGGCCGGGAAGATATCGATTATGTCACCCCGGACCCGGAAAACACCCCGATGGAAGTCGATATCATTTCGAGTATATTGGATTTCCACTAATTTTCTGATGACCGTTTGACGTGATATGGCCATGTCCCGATCCAAAGTCAGCAGGAGCCCATAATACGCCTCAGGGGAACCGAGGCCATAGATGCAAGATACGCTGGCCACAATCAAGACATCCTCCCTTTCCAGCAGGGAATAGGTGGCCGCGTGGCGCAACTTGTCAATCTCTTCATTGATGGCGCTGTCTTTGGCGATGTAAGTGTCTGTGGCCGGGAGATAGGCTTCAGGCTGGTAATAATCGTAATAACTGACAAAATACTGGATAGCATTGTCGGGAAACAGCGACCTGAATTCACTGAAAAGCTGGGCCGCCAGGGTTTTGTTGGGAGCAATCACCAGAGTGGGTTTCTGAACTTGAGCCACCACATTGGCCATGGTAAAGGTCTTGCCGGAGCCGGTCACCCCCAGCAACACCTGATGTTCGACCCCGGCCAGAATATTCTCCGAAAGAGCCTGAATCGCCCTGGGCTGATCGCCTTGGGGCTTATATTCCGTAATTAGCTTAAATTTTGGCATGGTCCGGTTTCTGGTTACGGGTTGCGGGTTACGTGTTGCGGGTTATTGGTTACTCGTTAAAGGCGACCATCAACCATTTTATCTCTAAAAGGGACAATTTTGATCGTTAGAAGCATATCTAACAGGTTTATTCACCAGCCCGTCAACCGAAAATCTGAACCCGCAACCCGTAACACGTAACACGCAACCCGTTAAAAAGTCATCGACTGGGCGGTTCTCACCCGTTCAGTAAGTTGCACAATCCTCTCGATCCTGATCTCCAGTTCAGCCAGCATAACTTCATTGAACCCACCCACATGGGCTTCGTTGGTATTGGGTAACATGATAGTCGGATCGTGGATTAGACCTACCCCCATCTTCTCGCAGGCCAGGTTGACTAACCGGAGCATAATCATCAACACGTCGGTGGCATCGAAATTATCCTCATGATGATCCCTCACGACATGGCAATACCTTTCGGGCAGGTTCCATCGGGACAGAAGGTTAAATCCTTGGATGGTATGCTGGGTCTGCAATACTTCTTTAATCAAATCCCCTGATAGATCAATCTGGATTTCATCCGACGCGACGATTTCGTCCAACACCCGGAGGAGGAAAAGCTTACCAATATCATGAAGCAATCCGGCCAGAAAAGCTTCATTGGCCATTCCGGGGTAATCAGCCTTCTGGGCCAGCCATCTGGAGGCCATGGCACAGGTCAGGGAATGCCGCCACAGCTCCAACATGAAGTCATTGATTCTGGCATTTGGAGAAATATAAGTATTCTTTTCAATTAAGGCCAGGATTAGGACCGCCACTCGATTCCGGCCCAGTCGGGTGAGCGCTTCCTCAAGTGTGCTAACCCGCCTTAATCCACTGAAAAATCCTGAGTTCGCTTCCCGGAGAATCTGACAGGTCAACGATTGGTCAATCATGATCATCTTAACCAGGGTACTTTCCTGGTAAACACCCTGGCCAATCATTTCCCGGGCCCGAAGAGCCACCGGATTGAATACGGGAAGCTGCAGGTCATCAGAATTGAGCTTTTCAGCGACAATTTGGAGTAGAGGTTTCGGCATACGGCTATTCCTCTCCCGAAAGACGTCTTATCTCCTGGATAGGCCGCGGTTTCATCAACCGAGGCAAGAGCCGGATGACATCATGTAGCAGCGCTTGACCAGTGGCGGCCTTGGCCAGACCATCTTCGAGCAAGGTCACCAGGCCCGAGCTTTGAACGCTTAGCCTCCTAATCTCGTAGGAAGTCTTTTTGCTCAAAATGGCGTCCTTAACCGCCTCATTTAAGATCAACAATTCGAACGCCCCGACTCGTCCTTTGTAACCGGTATAGCGGCAACTGCGGCATCCTTCGCCGATCTTGAAGGTAGCCCCAATGATATCATGCGGAGAATAACCGACCCGCCTTAATTCACCGGGTGTCGGGGTATAGTCTATGGCGCAGTGGGGGCAAATTCGCCTGATCAATCGTTGGGCTAGAACCGATACGACGGTGGACGAAATAAGAAACGCCTCGATATCCATATTCAACAACCGGAGCAAACCGCCGATGGAATCTTCCGTATGGAAGGTGCTCAATATCTTGTGACCGGTGAGGGCCGCCTGGATGGCCGTGTCGGCCGAATACTTGTCGCGAATCTCGCCTAAGATGATCACATCCGGGTCCTGCCGGACCATATGCCGGAGAGTCTCTTCAAAGGTCCGGCCGATCTTTGGGTTAATGGCACATTGCGAAATCCCGTCAACCACATACTCCACCGGTTCCTCAGCGGTGATAATGCTGGTGTTGACATCGTTAAGGTAGGCGACGCAACTATACAAAGTAGTCGTCTTGCCCGAACCGGTGGGACCGGTGATCAAGATGACCCCACTGGGCATATCCAGGGCGTCCGCAGTGAACCGCTCCAGCATCTTCGAGGTCATCCCGATATCTTTCAGGCTTAGCACCTGCTGCTGCTTAGTCAAAAGCCGCAGAACGACCTTTTCCCCGAATATGGTTATAAAAAAGGAGGCCCGGACATCGGCGCTTCGCCCGGTTTTCAAATCCTCGTAGAGGAACCGGCCATCCTGGTGCCGCATCCGCTCCGAGATATCGGCCGCGGCCATAACCTTGAGCCGGCTAACCATGGAATTAGCCAATTCCGGGTTGATATACTTGTGATGGACTAGTACGCCGTCCCGGCGGAACCGCACCCGTTGCCGATCCCGGAACGGCTCTATATGGATATCGCTGGCGTTTTCAATCATGGCCTCTTCAAGGATTTGATTCACGATGGCCACCGCCGAGTCCTCGGCCGGCGCCGGACCCCTTATCTCCAGGAAGCTGCGTTCATACCCGGCCAGTAGTTCCGCGATGGCTCTCCGAGAGGCAATGGCCGGAACGATGTTCTTACCCAACAACTGCTGGGCCGCTTCAATATCTCTTTGGTCTGTGGGGTCGCCGAAAACCACCGTGATGTGACCGTTCTCTCGGGCAACCGGAATAAAATTGTGCTGCTTGAAGTTTCTGATATGCCCCCGGGGCAATAAAGTTCTGTCTATTTCGGACAGGTTGGGTTCGATATGGGGAAAACCCAACTGAAAGGCCAGAGTCTCGACCAGTTTCGACTCACTGATAAAGTTGGCCTCGACCAAGACATCGCCCAGCCGCTTCTTCACGGGCGCAGAATGTTGGATGGCCAGGGCAGCTTTGATGTCTTCTTCGCTCAGATATCCCAGCTCCACCAACAAGGTCCCAATTCTTAAGGATACCAGATTCCGCTTTAGGGTCTCCCGAAGTTTCTCGGTGGTGATGAAGTTCAATTCCTTGATGACACTTAACAGAGATCGGCGGGAGGTTAATTTGGCATGGACCCGGCGGGCGTATTCCAGTTGTTCTTGAGAGATAGCTCCATCTTTGGTCAAAAATGATACAATAACCGATGTTTGACTATCATCAGAGACGTGGGTATGGTCATCGGGCCGCAGAACCTCACAACCAGGCGCAAGTTTATTCTCCGCATCCAGTGCTGTTTCGACCAGGCAACTGACCGGGTCAACAACCGCCTCAATTCCTTCCATCACCAAACATCCCCACAATGATATTTAACTTATTGTAATAAATTATATTTATTTGTATCCCCCGAATTATTTGCCGTCTCTCTCGACTCGCCTATCTTCCACCTCAGGGTGGCTAATCAGGAGCGAAAACTTAGATCATTACTCTAACTTATCAAACTATTATTATAGGATAGAATCGGGCTGGCGTCAATTACTTTCACTCGTGGCCAGGCAACATCCTTTTGGCTTCAAGCTGTCGGCCTAGACACGGGGCCGGCAGTTGCAGCAATTCTAATTTTGGATTCCCGCCCATCTCTTTTTCGGACAGGATTAACCGGATTGTCAGGATTATCATGACCCATAAATCCTGTTAATCTTGTTAATCCTGTCAAAATTAGAATTGCTGCGGCGGTTGCTTCTTAGTTGACTTTCGATGATAAGTTTTGTTATTAACATGTCTTGTCGGATAAGTTATGGAATCGGTCATGTCCTATAAGGTGTTTTCCTCCGAT
>JADFXK010000044.1:15471-15888 GCA_015233625.1 Deltaproteobacteria bacterium
CTGTTGACATAAACTCTCATTTGTGACAAGATGGCCCAATGACCGCGACAAGCGATCGCCCACCGGGGCTCGGCCTAGGGAGGGCCAACAGCATTTTTTAGCTGCGGTTGATCGCTTACTGCCGGATTCATCCCCAGCTACTCCCGACCCTTTCCGATGAGTTGGTCAGGTGACTGGTCGGGCCGGTCAGCTCTGCGACGTTTTGGCCGAGGGTTTGTGATGAAATGCCCTGTTTGT
Organism: Deltaproteobacteria bacterium; assembly: GCA_015233625.1. Taxonomy (GTDB): domain Bacteria; phylum Desulfobacterota; class JADFXK01; order JADFXK01; family JADFXK01; genus JADFXK01. The sequence continues at coordinate 15,709 of JADFXK010000044.1, forward strand.
CTAGCCGACATTGATTTTTCGGGAGTATTCCTCAAAAAAATTAAGGAATGCCCACATTGCGGCACTGGGGTTGAGTTGGAATTAAACCTCAAGATGCTCTTTCTTATGACTTTGCTTGTGATCCTCTGCCTTTCAGGACTGGGATATCTGCTTTATGACAACGTTCCGGAAGGGTTCATC
>JADFXK010000044.1:15932-17589 GCA_015233625.1 Deltaproteobacteria bacterium
TTCATTGTCATCGCTTTTTGTTTATCATACAAACTTCGTGCCAAACGGCACAGCCCCAGACTCAGCAGCCGCAAAGTCAGGCCAACCGCCCCCGGTAAAAAGCCTGAGGAGGAGCATCCAAAATTTAAAAAGTGCCGCATCTGCAGTCATTATGTCCCGGTTGATCGACCTTATTGTGAAAACTGTTTTCACCGGGATTACTAGTTTTATTCCAATCGGAACACGCAACTCCAAGATGGCCACAGGAGAAGTAAATGAAACAAACTGACTATTACTATCCCGGAGCAGTTACTTGGGTGGGAGAAAGAAGGGGCACCCTGACCCTGGAAGGAAAGCCGCCGTTGGATGTGGCCACTCCCCCGGAATTCGACGGCCATGATAACACCATTACCCCGGAAGACTTGTTCGTCTCCTCCGCCGCGGTATGCTTCATGTCTTCTTTTCTGGCCATGGCGAAGAAGGTTCGGGCCAATTTTTCCTCCTTTACCTGTCGGGCCAACGGAAAAATGGAATTGATCAACAAAGAAACCGGATTCCAGTTTACCCGGATCGATCTCTATCCCAGCATCATTATCAGCGGAGAACAAGACCGGGATCCCGTGGAGAAGGCTTTAAAATTAGCCGAACAATATTGTCCGATATCCAATTCCATGAAAAACGACGTGGTGGTTAATCCCGAAATCAAGGTGGCCCTGTGACCGATCAGATAAACAACAACTCCCCCAGGGTGCGTTTCGCCCCTTCTCCCACCGGCCGCCTGCACGTAGGCAATGCCCGGACCGCCCTCTTCAATTGGCTTTTTGTGCGGCATCACCAGGGTACCATGGTCTTGCGGATAGAAGATACGGACATGGCTCGTTCAGAGGAAGGCTATGAAAGGATCATTCTAAATTCGCTCGCCTGGATGGGCATCAACTGGGATGAAGGCCCGGACAAACCCGGCCCTTACGGTCCTTATCGGCAATCGGAGAGGCTGGACATCTACCCGGAATTTGTTAATAAACTCATAGAATCCGGACGAGCCTACCCGTGTTACTGTACCGAGGAAGAGCTGACCATCGAACGAAAAATGCAAATGGCCCGGGGTGTGCCGCCCCGATATTCCGGCCGGTGCCTTCACTTAACGGCCAAAAACAGGGCCGCCCTGGAAAACGAAGGTCGAAAGCCGTCCATCAGATTTCACTGCGGCACGGACCAGATCAAGTTTCATGACCTGATCAAGGGGGATATGTACTTCGACGGATCGCTCCTCGGTGATTTTATTGTGGTCCGGTCCACCGGAATCCCGGCCTACAACTTCGCCGTCGTGATAGACGATCATCTCATGAATATCAGCCACGTCATTAGAGGTGAGGATCACGTCTCCAATACGCCCTTTCAACTTTTGCTGTACAACTTCTTCGGCTTTACTCCGCCCCAGTTCGGTCACCATTCACTGCTCCTGGGCACGGACCGAACCAAATTGAGCAAACGGCACGGTGCCACTTCCGTTCCTCAATTCGAAGAAGACGGCTTTTTGGCCGAGGCCCTGAAAAACTACCTGGCCCTGCTGGGCGGCTCTTTTGTGCTGCGTCAGGAGATTATGACCACCGAAGAACTGGTGACCCACTTCACCATTGACAAAGCCGGGCGAAGTGCGGCAGTGTTTGACATGGGC
>JADFXK010000450.1:0-467 GCA_015233625.1 Deltaproteobacteria bacterium
GGAAAATCTGCTCGGCAGTGCATTGTCTGTTCCGTTAATGCGACGTGGTTTACAAAAAGCTGGAAACCGGGTTGCCCGAGAATTATACGAGCCTGCGCTGCAATATGCTAAGAATAGAAAAGAAGTGATGGCTTTTTTGAACGATGCACCACAGACGTTGACGCATCATGATTGCCATGCCGGTAATTTGTTTTGGAAACAGGATGGCAGTGTCGGTTTTTTGGATTGGCAGTTGGTACGACTTGGTGACGGCATAGGCGATGTGGCTTACTTGTTGGCTACGACATTAACACCTGAACTTCGCCGCCGGCATGAATCCGATCTTATTAGACTTTATTCAGAAGTGTTAAGTACACACGGGATTACGCTACCTAGCGAAGAGCTAATGCTGCGCTATCGTGCCCATTGCTGTTATACATTTGAGGCCATGGTAGTAACGTTGGCAATTGGCGGCATGATGGATTCAA
>JADFXK010000450.1:538-3503 GCA_015233625.1 Deltaproteobacteria bacterium
GCATTGCCTTTAACATAAGAGAAAATAGTACAAGAATAACATTTTGTATTGGTACTTGTTCAGGAAGTCTTGACGTGGTTTCCTGGGCAAATGTGAGTCAGAAGCCTGCCTCAAAGCCTGTTACCAGGCGGACGCACCCCAATGCTGTTGAATTAAGCGAAATCACGCACGCTTTATTCATAGAATGGCTGATTCCAAACAAGCCCCGAAGGGGCGGACTAGGTTAGCCCAGGGCAACGCCCTGGGTATGGCATAAGGCCCATATAATCTATAATATAACTACATATAGAACCACCTGTAATGTATTATTTTAGTGGTGTTTAGACATTTATTTCATCCTATGCGAGACCAAAAGGATATCCACAGGCCGGGAACATTACCAGGGGTGAAGCGATGAATCGCAAACGATTTTATGTAACCTTATAGGTTGTTTTTTATAGTTGTTGCCCCTTCCCAGGGCGTTGCCCTGGGCTAACCTAGAGCGCCCCTTCGGGGCTTATTCGGAATGGGCCATTTATTAGAATCGTATCCGATGACCCTGTACGCCTAATTCAACAGCATTGGGGCAACGCCCTGGGAAATACGGTAGGTTACGTGTCAACAAGATGGTCAGGTGGTCAGCCGGCCCCCAGAACGGTTTCCTTTGAAAAGGATATCCCGCGACGGTTGAGGTGCCTTATTGCCGGTGGTCTTATCTCACCATTACGTGGTATTTTATATAGGCATCATCAATTACCCAGGGCGCTGCCCTGGGCTAACCTAGTGCGCCCCGTTGGGGCTGAATCGGAATTGACTATCTAAGAAAATTTACCACAATTGTCCGTCGGTTAAGTCAAGGACATTGACAAGCTACCTGCAGCGAGTAACCGTGACCATGCACCCCCGCCCTAGAATTTACGTTTTGCCTTTAGGCGAAGAAATCGGTAAGGATGTCATTGAAATCATCGCGGCCAACCTGCAGGTTAACTTCTCTCTGCCGGCCGCGATCATGGCCCCCCAGCCGCTTCCCGATGAGACCTATAACGCCCATCGCGACCAGTATAATGCCCTGAGCATACTTAAATTCATCCAGTCCTTACCGCCGCCGCCGGAAGCCAAATTGCTGGCCGTGGTCAATGCCGACTTGTTTATCCCGATCTTAACTCATGTCTTTGGCGAGGCCCAACTGGACCAGGCCGGCGCGGTCGTCTCGTTGTGGCGGATCAGCCGGGTTAATGACGGAGGGGCGGCGCCTTTGCCCTTGTTCTATGAACGGGCGGCCAAGTTAGCCGTCCATGAACTGGCCCATACCTTTAACCTGAGCCATTGCTTAGAGCCCAATTGCCTGCTTAACTACCTGCCGGACCTGGACTCTTTGGACGCGCAGCCCCTCATTTTCTGCCGTTATTGCCAGATGTTTTTAGAGGAAAAAATCGCCAAACTCTTTCCCCGGATCACGTCAACAGAAACTCCTTAGTCAGTTTGGCCCAGCCGATGTCCCGCAGCTCATGGTAAATATCCCGCGTCACCAGACCACCGGCCGAGGCGGTCGGCCCGACTTCCTGGCTGATCATGCCCTTAAGCCGGCCCACTTCGCTCCTCACCCACCCGGTCGCGGCCTCGCCGCTCAGCAAACTTTTCAGGTTCTCCCGCAGGCTTACCGGCTCGATCAGATAGAGCCAGCCCTTTTCATAGGGCGACTGGTTAATCAATTCCGGATCCTTCACGGCCTTGTAGTTGATGGCGGTGACCATTCCGGCCACGGGTGACAACATTTCAGCTTCGTGACCTTCCCGCTTGACCGTCCAGCCGGTGGCATTCATCGCGACTTTCTCGCCCAGCATGGGCAGATCGACCTTTTCCGGCTTTCCCAATAACCGGCTGGAGAAATCGTCCAACCCGACTTTGATCCGGCCGCCGTAGTCAATCATGGCGTAACCGTGGCCGCGATGATAGAAGAAATTGTCCGGATAAACGAAGCCGTCGATGACCCGGGCCCCCGGCGTCATCACCGGGTCTTGGGTTTCGATTTCGTGTTCGATCAGTTGGTCCAACTCGCATTTGTAACACCGAAAGGCGTTGGCGCAGATTTTATAATTGACATGCCCGGTTAACATATGCCGGCAATATTTCTTTTCCGGCGGCAGTTCGTTGAAAATCCGCTGCCAGTTGGCCCCCACCTGATCCGTCGGATTTTCCCGAGACAGTTTTTGGCCCATGGCCTTGTCGAACCGGCATTCACAACAGTTGTAACGGCTTTCACAAAGTTTATAATTCACCACCCCGACCTTCATCCAGATGCACTCGTTTCGAGGGACGGTGATTCCCGGCAACCGGCTGGTGTTTCTTGATCCGGCCATGACTTACCTCCTTAGGATATGAAAACTTTTAGGGAAAAGTGTGTTTTCGTCGATTACTTTCCTAAGGTTGCAAGGGTCGGGCCAAAGCCGCGGCAAACCGATGACACGTATAATCAATTGAATAGACAGAATAAATTGTTTAGCTGAAGATTTCAGGTGACCATGGAGATCATCGGCGGGTGTGGTAAAATTATACAATCATCCGGCCGGCTAATGCTTTTCATTAGAATCACGGCAGGTTATATCGGTTGGTGGATTTACCGCCGGCACTGTTGGATTTTTAGACAGCACAAATCCTTCCATCCTGATTCCTTTTTGGCGTGACGAAAACATTAAAATCAGGTATTGATGGTCGAGCAACGAACCCCGTCATGGCCAAAGGTGGATAGCCTGATCAGTATCATCAGAGGAGAAATGACGCCTTAAAGCCACCCGAAGTATAGGTCCGACCGGCCCTCACATATAACCACAAAATTCTACGGACATCACGACATCATGCCCTTAGCCAACCCTAAACCCGCGCCTTCTTTCATCTCCCTGGCTGTTCCAATATCCATCTCCCTGGCGGGCTTATCGCTGTTTCTCTCCAATTGGTCTAGCTTATTCGATTTTCCGCTGGACGACGC
>JADFXK010000451.1:0-558 GCA_015233625.1 Deltaproteobacteria bacterium
GAGTCTCCGTCTCCTCCGAGAAGATTAGGACGACGAAGAATTTCTCAGGGGGGTGTGGTTGCATCGTTGAGAGAGGAAAGACAACATGCCGTACCAAATCACCGGTCTTTCAGAGCCACAGATGGTGGGGCAGTTGTTCACCATTGGTCTGCCCGGGCCGAACCTGGATGAGCCAACCGTGGCCTTGCTGCAGGAGATTAAGCCGGGGGGGATCATTCTGTTTCGACGAAATGTGGCGACACCGGACCAGTTGGCCGGGCTGACCCGAGGCGGGCAAGGCATCATCATGGCTGAGACCGGGATTCCGGCCTTGGTGGCGATTGATCAGGAAGGCGGGACAGTCGCCCGGTTGGGGCTGCCGTTTACCGTATTTCCGGGAAACGACTTTTTCGGCCGGCAAGGCAGGGAAGAAGCCGTCTATGACTACGGCCGGGTGAGCGCCCTGGAATTGCGGCTGGCCGGGATCAATCTTAACCTGGCCCCGGTGCTGGACGTTCTCCCGGACGCGGGGTCGGACCTGGTCATGTCCCGCCGCAGCTTTGGCCCGGGTCCGGGACT
>JADFXK010000451.1:568-3501 GCA_015233625.1 Deltaproteobacteria bacterium
GTGGCCCGGCTCGGCCTGGCCGCAGTGCGAGGACACCAGGACCAGGGGGTGATGTGCTGCGTTAAGCATTTCCCCGGTCTGGGCCGGGTGGTCAAGGACCCCCACCATACTTTGCCGACCATTGCCGCATCTGATGCAGATCTCCGGGACCATGATCTGGTCCCCTTTCGAGCCGCGGTTACCGCCGGCGCGGCCATGGTCATGACCTCCCACACCCTTTATCCGGCCCTGGATGGGGACTGGCCGGCCACGCTGTCGGAACGCGTCATCACCGGGTTACTCCGGCAGGACCTGGGGTATGACGGGGTGGTCATCACCGACGACCTGGAGATGGGGGCCATGTCGGCCCATTTCGAGCTGGAGGTGGTGGTGACGCAGGCTTTGCGGGCCGGGGCGGACATCCTGCTGATCTGTGAACATCCCCAGACGATCCGGCGGGCCTTTGGGGCGGTGCTCCAGGCTGTCCGGGACGGGAGTCTGCCGTGGAGCACCATTGAAAGAGCTGTGAATCGCATTCTGGGCCTGAAGAACCGTTACCTTGACCCGCCGAGATTGGCCGATCAGGCGGCTATCCGCGCCCATTTTGAACAGCGGTATTAGTGATAATCGTGGGTGCCCAGAACCACCTTGATCCCGGTCTTGCTTTCCAACATGGCCGCCAGGTCGTGGGGCTTGATGTAGGGGCATTCCGGTTTGGCATTGACCAGGCAAGTGCTGAGATGGATGACATCCGGTTTAGTTTCGGACAACTTCATGGCCATGCCCAGGTTGGGCAAGGTGGTGCGGCCGGGACATTCACACTGGATAAAAGCCGTGACCTGGGAGTTATCCTCAAAAGCATGATCACCCATGGCTGCCGCCTTAAGGCAACGCCACTCTCCAGGACATCCATAACCACTGTCCATATAGGCGCCACATCCGACAATCGCTACCTTCTTCATCTGAATTCCTCCTTACCTTCCTTGAATCTATAAATAAAACCATCTGAGGCCGGGTGACCGCAAGACGCTCCGCCCCGCCGTAGTCGATAAATAAGATACCCTACAAAGATATACTGCAATCGCCTCGGGAATGCAAGCTCATTCTACCCGGCCAACCTGCCGGGCGGAATATAACGAAACGGCGCTGTGACATTCTGTCGGTCATCTTTATTACCGGTTGACAGCGACAAGCAAACACGGGTATAAGGTCTCAAGGCACCTGCAATTCAGGTAGGGGTCCATGAAACCAAGTTTTTTTGTGAGGAACCGGATGAATCTTCGTCGGACGCGGTACTTGCCGGCTTTGGTATTGGTTGTTATTTTTATGAGTTGCCCGCCGGCTCCGGCCAGGGACAAGTACGTCTGCAAAGTCTCCAATATTTCAACCCCAAAACTGGTCGGGGTCAATGTCGGCTTCCATATCCAAAAGGAGCTGAAGGAACGGACCAATGGGGCCATCGAGTGGCAATACTTCACCGACAATATCTTGGGCGGGGAAGTAGATGTCTTGAACAAGCTTCTCCTGGGTGAGATTCAGGGGATGCTGTGCAGTTCCGTGACCGTGGCCAATCTGGCCCCGCGAATGGGTATTCTGTCATTGCCTTTTTTGATCGACTCGTTTGAAAAGCGGGATAAATTCGTCGCCGACAAAAAACTGTTTCAGCACATGCTGGACGGGGTGCGAGATAAGCGGGTGATCGGGATCGATGTCACGGACTACGGCCTGTACGGTTGGGCGACCAAGACACCCGTGCATAACCTGGCCGAAGCCGGGAAGATCAGATTCCGCATCGCCGAAGCCCCGGTTAGTCGGGACACCTACCAGGCCCTGGGGATCAAACCGGTAATCCTACCCTGGCCGGAAGTCGCTTCAGCCCTGGATCAAAACGCTATTACCGGACTGGACCACACGCCCGGCGTGGTCCTGCTGTCAAATATGACCGAGTCGATTAAGGGGTTCACTCGAACGAACCACGCGGTCGGCTGGTTTGTGCTGTTGATCAACCAGCAGTTCTATGACTCCCTTCCTGATAAGCTAAAGCAAGTCTTTACCGAGGTCATTCACGAACAATGTGCTGCGGCCAGGGCATTGGGCAAAAGCCAGGAGATGGACGCCTTAAATAAAATGAAAGCCGGCGGCGTGGAAGTAATCGAGTTGGCCGCGTCGGAGCGGCAAAAAATGCGTGATTTGACCAAACCGGTGTGGGACAAGTGGGCCCCCCTGGTCGGCCGGGACTACCTGGAAGAGATCAAAAAATTAGTGTCAGACTAGCCTGTTAGTGTATTGTGATGGCCGCCGCTTCAGACGCCTGTCATGTGACGAGGTTTGCCGTGATCGACCGAATTTTGACTTTTGTGGAGAACTTCAGCATCGGCCTGCTGACTCTGTCGTGTCTGCTGGTTTCCCTGATCAACACCATCTCGCAACAGGTGTTCGGCGTTCCTTTGATCTGGTGGGAAGAATTCTCTAAGGTATGCGTTACGTATATCGTGTTCATGGGCTGCAGCGCGACTATCCGGGGCCGATCCATGATTAAAATCGACCCGATCTCCCAGATCTATCCGGCTGCGGCCCCGATCCTGAATGTTATTCATTACCTGGGATTGATCACCTATTGCCTGATCATCACATATTTGGGTTGGAAATTCACCATGTTCCAATCGGAAGTCAAAATAAGGCTATTATCGTTAGACCTGCCCTACAGCTATCTCTATGCCATCATTCCGGTCACCGGGGTAATGATGTTTATCCGAACGGTTCAGAATATCGTCAAAGACCTTTTTGAGGTCAGGAGCCGGTGTTTTGACAATGAGGTGGATTAGAGAATTCCTGGGGTGGGGAGAATTGAATGCGCCGCCGGCCTGGACGGGGATCCCGGCCGGTAAAAGGATGCCTGGGGTATGGACGTAAATATTTTCGTGGTTTTTGCTATCTTGGTCGCCTTACTCATC
>JADFXK010000452.1:0-2794 GCA_015233625.1 Deltaproteobacteria bacterium
CAGCAGAGTAAGCTTCCGACCTTCTTAGTCCAGTGGCAAAAGGGCAAATTGGAGACAGTCTGGCCGGAAGGAGCCGCGTCGGCTAAGTATATCTATCCGCAGCCGGAATGGACCAGGAGGTAATATACCGACGGGACATTCTTTTTTTGTAAACGACTGGAGCCGGAATGAACATCTCGATTACCCTAAGCAAAGCGGCCAGGCTGTACCGGCATAAGGTGGCCGTTATTTGTGGCCGAGACCATCTGACCTATGGCCGGGTGGATGAGCGGGTGCGCCGACTGGCTCAATTTTTTGTCTCGACCGGGCTTAAGCCGGGAGATGTGGTCTCCGTCCTGCTGCCCAACTGCCACATCTTTTTGGAAATCTATTACGCCGCAGCCCTGGCCGGGGTGATCTTGAATCCCATCAACCACCGCCTGTCCGGGTCGGAGATAGCCTTTATCATCGATGACGCCGGGGCAAGACTGGTCATCGGACAAGACCGTTTCCTGGATAGGTTGGGCGAAGCTCTCAAGACCACGCCCGGCGTCTGCCGGGTCGTTTTGGTCGGGGCCGGGAATCCGCCGGATCTGCCTGTTGAGACCATAAGATACGATGAGGCTCTGACCGGGCAAAGGCCCTGGGTTGGAGACCCCATATCTGTCTCCGACGAGGCGGTGGCCCACCTTTACTACACCAGCGGCACCACCGGGAACCCTAAGGGAGTCATGCTCACCCACAAGAACGTGACCACCCACGCCCTGGCCGCCATCGCCGAGGTCAAAATCACCGACGCGGATGTCTGGCTTCATGCCGCCCCGATGTTTCACTTAGCCGATGCCTGGGCCACCTTTGCCATCACCTGGGTCGGGGGCAAACACGTCATGGCCCCGGAATTTGACCCGGCCGAGATGCTGAAGACGATTGAGACCCAGGGGGTGACCTTGAGCAATATGGTCCCGACCATGCTTAACCTGCTGGTCAAGCACCCCCGGATCAACGATTTTGATTACCGCAGCCTCCGGGTGATTATGAGCGGCGGCGCGCCCATTGCGCCGGAAACGGTCAGGTCGATTATGGCCGCGTTTGGGTGTGAATATATCCAGACCTACGGCATGACCGAAACCAGTCCTTACCTGACCATGAGCATCCTTAAAGATCATCTCAAGGGTTTGCCCCCGGAGCGTCGGTTCGAGTTTAGATCCCGGACCGGCCGTGAATTTTTGGGGGTGGAACTCAAGGTGGTGGACGATTCCGGGCAGGAGATCAGACCCAACAATCAAGACATTGGGGAAATCGTGGTCAAGGGTGATACCGTCACCCCAGGGTATTGGAACCGGCCCGAGGAAACGGCTAAGGCGATCCAGGATGGCTGGCTGTATACCGGAGACCTGGCCGTCATCGACGAGGAAGGCTACGTTAATATCGTTGATCGGAAAAAGGACATGATTATTACTGGAGGAGAGAACGTCTTTTCCATAGAGGTGGAAAACGTCCTTTACAGCCACCCCAAAATCTTGGAAGCGGCCGTGGTCGGGATCCCAGACGAAAAATGGGGTGAGGCCGTGACCGCCGCGGTGGTGCCGAAATCGGGCGAGGATATTTCTGCGGAAGAGATCATCTCCTTCTGCAAGTCAAAGATCGCCGGGTATAAATCGCCCAAGAAGGTTTTCTTTTTGGAAGAATTGCCTAAGACCGGGTCCGGCAAAATTTATAAGAAAGGCATCCGGGAACGTTTCGGCGGCTCATCCTGACCATCAGGGGCCGCTCGCCGTCAGGGCAATTGCTCCAGACTTTCTTTTAGATTGATCAGGTCTTGTTTGATTTCCTGCAGGAGGGACCGCTGATCTTTTTTGGGGAGATTAAGGGACAACTGCTGATTGCGCGGAGCCTTTAGGGTTTTCTTTGCTCCGGCGATGGTATATTTCTCTTCATAAAGGAGTTTCTTGATATAAAGAATGGTCTCCAAATCCTTCCGGGTATAGAGCCGCTGTTTGGAGGTGTCCCGGTATGGTTTGATGACTTTGAATTCGGACTCCCAATAGCGCAGCACATAGGCCTCGACCCCTACGATCTGGCTTACCTCGCCGATTTTAAAATACATCTTGTCGGGAATTTCCGGGTCCACGTCAGACCTCTCCCCAATCAATTCACAGACGACCCAACACCGTGCGACCCAGCCGCAGCCAACATATCTTTGTTCAATTAAAAAAAGCATCCACAGATTGCGCAGATGACCCAGATTAGTTGTGGCGCAAATTTACAGGTCTGCATCCAATGTCATCGGCTTAAGGGTGCTGCGCGTATTGGAACCATATACCCAGGGTGGCGCTTCGCTGACCCTGGGTAATGTGAAAATCGAGCCTGGAATCTTAAGTCATTGACATTGGGCCTGCATCCCCAAGTATGGTATACTCCTGGTGAGCCTCTGTGCCCTCAACGTCGTGCTCTCTTGATCATTACCGCGGTCTGACCCCAGCCTGGGCGGATACGGCCGCAATCACTTGCTCATGCAGACGGTTTACCTCGGCGTCTTCCAGGGTTCGTTCCACCGAGCGATAAACAATGCGGAATCCCAAGCCTTTTTCCCCTTCAGCCAGGTGCTTGCCGCGATAGAGATCAAAGAGAATAACATCTTCAACGATATCTATATGAAGGTCACGGATGATCTGGATTATTCGTCCTGCCGCCGTTTTTTCGGACACGGCCAACGCCAAATCCCGGACCACGCTGGGATAGCGGGGTAAGGAACGATAAGTAAACGCATGGCTGGCACAGGCCAGCAATCGGTCGAAATCAAGATCAAAGATAT
>JADFXK010000452.1:2826-3493 GCA_015233625.1 Deltaproteobacteria bacterium
GGCGGCTGTCACCGGCCCGGCCAGGCGCCCCATAATCCCGACCGGCTGATCATGCAGTCTAATCTCGGCAGCTTCTCCGGGTTGGAGGAAGGCAGCCTGGGCCGGTTGTGAAATATCCACCTGCCCTAGATTCATCCCGTCACAAAAAGCTTCCAGCGCGCCCTTGAGGTCGTACAGATCCACCGGGGATACGTCGGCATACCAGGCTTCCTCAGCCCGTCGGCCCGTGATCAGACCCGACAACATGGTCACTTCCCTGGGCAGGGCATTATCTTCCCGGCGATAAAAGACTTTGCCGGTTTCGAACAAAGCCAGGTCGTGGTTTCGGTGATACCCGTTTTGTCGGGCATTGACCAGAAGCATGGGCAACAGAGAGGTGCGCATGACTGATTGGTCTTCAGACAGGGGATTAAGAACCTTGACGAATTTGAAGCGCTCATCTTGGCTGTCCAGATCCAGAGCCCCGATCAGGTTAGGAGAAATGAAACTGTAGTTGATCACCTCGGTGAATCCGATCCCGGCTAAGACATCCTTGGCTCGGGCGGCCATGACCAGGTGCGGCAAAGGTTTCCGGGACACGGCCCGGCTCAAAGGCGATGTCGTGGGGACGCGGCTAAATCCATTGTTCAGCCGGACCAGCTCTTCGTAAATATCCTCAGGGATGCTC
>JADFXK010000453.1 GCA_015233625.1 Deltaproteobacteria bacterium
GTTGCAATTGCTGGCCGATCGAACCAACATCCCGGCCCTTCGGTTCTACAAAAAAATTGGCTGGTCGCCGACCCAACTCATTTGCCTCCGCAAGAAGATCGGGGCGGTGGAGTAGGACGGCCGTATCAACTATTCTTTAAGAGACTAAGTCCAAACAGGCTCCGACGGGCCGGACCAGGTTAGCCCAGGGCGATAGATCTTGGTCATAGGGTCAGATATGATCACCTCTATCATCGGCGGGGCGGGCTCCCACCCCCTTGGGTGTCGCTTCGCTTTCCCTGGGCTAACCCGGCCCGGCCTGTCGTGGCTTTTCTTGCCGGCGAGGCCGGAGGCGGATTCTTATCGAAAAACATCACGCCGATGGGGCAGAGAAACAAAGGGGACAGCGAAACAAAAAATAAGACTATGCGGACAGGCCGGGGCGACCCGGCTTTTTTTGTGGCTTGATCATATCGTGTGGCGGAATTATTGTCATTATCTGAGAACTCTTCTGCCGGCAAACTACTAGACCGTTCAAGAGAGACCAAGACCGGTCAAGTCCGGCGGAGGACAATTATTGTTGCTTTTCCACCATGACTTGAGCCATAATATCTGCGAATAAAAATGAAGCAGGCCGGATATGGAACTGGAAAGCGTTTTTACCCAAGCCGGGGCGCCGGGCCTTCCGGTATTGTCCGTCTTTCCAAAAGATTCGCCTTTTGTGGCGTTATGGATTGTCAGGCTCCGGCGTTTAGTCACCAGTTGATGGAAGATGGTCATTTTTTGCGGAATGGCTTTTGATAAAACAATTTCTCCGCGAGAGAATGGTCACGGGCCATGAAGAACGTCCAGTTCAATAGTCAACATATGAAAAGCCCATGCGAACATAAACTGGATATTCCCTTTAGAGACGGTAAAGAACTTAACGGTTGGTTCAGCCTTGACGGCGTAAAGTCTGTTAGAATCACCGTCCCTAAGGGCAAGAAGGCAATTTCACCGAATACTTATAAGTCCATGGCCCGACAGCTTCGTTTACATGTTGACCAATTTGACCAGTTGATAGAATGCACACTCAAGAAAGACGATTTCGAACGGCCGTTGCGAAATGGTTGATGACCTGGAGGGCGAATGACTGCCGAGGTAGGTGTATTAAACAGTGTTGGCGTAGGATTGGCTGCTGATAGTGCAGTTACCATAGGTCAGGCAGCAGAGAAGATATACACGTCTGCCGAAAAACTCTTTCAACTGTCTCATGTGGCACCCGTGGGCGTAATGATATATGGCAGCGCCTTCTTTATAGGAGTACCATGGGAGACGATAATAAAGTCCTATAGGCGGAGACTTGGTGACCAGACATTCTCGACCGTACAAGAGTACGCGCAAGATCTTCATGAATATATACAGACTGATACCGATATTTTCCCAAACGAAAGAAAGGACGAATATACAGTCCAACTGGTTGCCGGCTTTTATTACTTCATCAGAGAGGCCCTGAGGACTCACCTTGATGAAGAGGCAGAAAAGCGTCATGGAGGAATTGAAGAGAACGAGCTCCCAGATATTATAAATGATTTTGTTAATAGATACTTGGCTCATGTCAGAGAGCAAGATGCTTTGGCTGATTTTAGCCCGGAAATGGGTGACTCTGTCTGCGACCATTATCAACATCGGATAACTAATTTAAAAAACGAAATATTTGGCAACTTACCACTTCATCCTGTCACAGAACAGGCATTGACGGATATCGCAGTTGAAATGCTGCGCCGTAAATATATCGGCCCCACGAAGTCTGGGGTGGTCGTGGCTGGTTTTGGGGAAAAACAATACCTGCCGGCCCTGGTCACGTTTGAGGTCGACGGCGTACTACTTGGCAAACCAAGGAGTGTGCAAGTTAACAATTACACAATAATGTCTGAAGGTAAGGCAGTTATTATTCCATTCGCTCAAACAGACATGGTCTATTCCTTCATGGAAGGCATAGACTCAAGACTTAAGGAATACATGACCAACTCGACATATGTACTTTTTTCGGGAGTTATAGAAGCAATCGTAAACTTGGTAACCAACCGGGACCAGGCGCTTGGTTCTGAGATAGGCAGCTATCTTGGCCCACAGGCAAAAGTATTGTTAGAAAAACTATTCGGAGATTGGAGCACGCAGTCTGCCAACTATTGGCAGCCGGTTGTAAATGTTGCAGCGTCGTTACCTAAAGATGAGCTTGGGGCGATGGCGGAGGCCCTGGTCAATTTGACGAAATTCCGTAGAAGAGTCACCACTGTGCCGGAGACCGTTGCAGGTCCGATCGATGTCGCCGTCATCACAAAAGGAGACGGATTCGTATGGATTAAGAGGAAGCATTATTTCGATCCGAATCTAAATTTAAGACTAGTGGGTAGAATCCAGAGAGGGGAGTATTAAGATGGAATGTACAAAGCGTTTTCAGAGCGGCCGAAAAATATTTGAGGCATTCATTCCTGGATATTCTTCAGAATCCGCGGCATCATCTATCACAATGGAACCCGGGCCTTCATCTGGAACTCAGCTTGCAAAGACGCTTTTACAGGACTTTCGTAAGAGCTTATTCGGAGAACAGGGCAATAAGATCTCAGCGGAACAACCCCAAGACGAATCTGCAAAGAATGGGTGAATTCAGCGCCTGACAAGTGCGCAGTCGGACCGCCACTATTCTCACCACTGGTGAGACAATTGCCCTGGACCCATAACCTGATCATTATGGGCCAGCGTAAGCACTTGGAGGAACGCGAGTTCCACCTCCGGCTGGCTATCCGTGAGCGATGAGGAAAACGCGAACTGGAGCGGCAACTACGGTGCGCGTTGTTTGAACGAACCACCTTTAGTCCGCCAAAATTACACCACCGGTGAGACAAATTCATCCGGTAGCCGTCAGCACCTTCAAGGATTCCAGTGTGGCCGAATTTCAGAAGCTTCCCGTCGACCATTCCGAGGCGGGCCTGCATCGCGATCAGGTGCGGCAGTTAAAGAACTTTATCATCGTGCTGGGACGGGATTCCTGTTTTGTCGGCTCGGAGTATCCGCTCCGGGTCGGCGGACGGGATTTCGCTTTCGACCTTCTCTTCTTCCACCGTGGGCTTAACAGCCTGGTGGCTATCGAGTTGAAGGTCTGCAGATTTGAGCCGGAGCACCTGGGCAAGCTGGAGTTTTACCTGAAGGCCCTGGACCGGGACGTGAAAAAGCCTCATATCAGACCATGCTGCCAGATAAAAACTTGCTTCAGGCCAAACTTCACGAGTTCTATCACCTGGCGGAAAATGCGGTCGCCTCGTCGGCCGAGCAGGCTTAAAGGCTGCAGCCAAAAGGAGAGGGACAAGAATGACAACGGCGGAAGATAAATGTACCCATGTAGGTCGGCCGGTTGACTTCTACTCATGTTTTTGCTCAGGCGACCTGGTGGCTACCGAAGGCCGGGCCGGGTCGGATTTTGCGTAATTTTCGGGGTTATTTTCCAAGAACT
>JADFXK010000454.1 GCA_015233625.1 Deltaproteobacteria bacterium
ATGGCCACAACGGCCATTCAGGACATCACCAGCCGAATCCAAGGGATTACCGATGTCACCAGTATGATTGCCGCCGCAGTGGAAGAACAGTCGGCCGCGACTAATGTCATCTCCCAAAGCACAGGAGGCACTGCGGGAGTGTCACGTCAGGTCTCCCAAGACTTGACTAGAACTGCCAACGTCTCCAGTGAGATCGCCCAAAATATCGCCCAGGTGGCCGTGGCCGCGGCGTCTACCTTCTCAGCCTCGGGAAAGACGAAGGAATCGGCCGACAAATTGTCCCAGTTGGCCGGAGATTTGTTTGGGCTGGTCGGTCGCTTCAAGGTGTAACAGCCGGCTATTTTGTGGCTTTTCCAGTGTCATCCTTTTTGGCTTTATCCTTTGGCGGCTCTACCGTGATTTTGCCATCTTTAACAGCCTGTTCCATAAGAACTCTGGCCTTGATATTCCCTTGATCAATGAGCAAACATCTTTTTAAGTAAGTGTATGCCGGAACGTATTCTTGGAGATTGTAGTAGCACAGACCCAGGCGGTAGTAATTTTCTTCGAGAGGGGCGTTCTCTTCCAGCGCATATTTGTAGTGACTCACGGCCTGTTCGCAATCGCCCTTTTTGAAATAGATGTCGGCTAAGAGTTGGTGGGCTTTGGTATTGGTCGGTTGGGCGGCTAGCACCTTTTGAAAATAGGCCTGGGCCTGGTCATCTCGTCCCTGCATTGCATAGAGTTGGCCGACGGCCATCATGGCTGGGACATGGCTAGGGAGCAGTTTCAGGGTCTGGAAATACTCGGCCTGGGCCTCGGCCACATCGCCCCGGTTAAAGGCCAGCCGTCCCCTGGAATAATGCACTTCGGCCTGGGTAATACTGGTTACGTCATCCTCAAAAGCCTGGGCGGGATAGGCTCCAGTCAAGAGGATCAGGCACAAGATGGGTCGGAACAGCTTTGTGATGGCCATGCTAAACCCTCGGACCATGTTAATCAGGCTGTCATTTTGTTAGACAGCGTTCGGTATTGGCTCATGACCTTGGCGATGTATTGCCGTGTCTCTTTGGGCATGGACCTGGTTTGTCTTTCAAGATTGCCTGGACCCCAATTGTACGCGGCCAGGGCCTTCCGAGTGTTGCCGTTATATCGGTCCAGCAGTTCTTTGAGGTAGCGGACGCCGCCGTTGATGTTTTGTTTGGGGTCAGATGAGTCGGCCACGCCCAGATGTTCGGCGGTACCAGGCATTAGTTGCATCAGGCCGACGGCACCGGCACCGGATACGGCATCGGGATCGAAGCCACTTTCCACTTTGATCACGGCCTTGACCAGGTTTTTGTCGATGCCATATTTATTGGCGGTCTGATTAATGATACCGTCAAAATCATGTTCCTCATAATTTGACGTATCGTCTGGGGATGAGTCCCGGCCGCCTACCGCTAAGCCGGTCTTGCCGCGTGTAGTCCGGGCAGCTATTGTGCCCAAGTCGTCCTTTCCCAATGCGGACAGGGCACGGGATCCTGATGAACCCTGGTCAGGGGCGCTCTCAATGCCGGAGATGAGGCTTCGCATCCGTTCTAGCCGCAACAAATTTACGATTACCTCCGGCTGGAATGATGGATTGGACCCGGATCCATCGGCCTGCGAGACCTTTTCCAAATTTTGATCTCCTGCAGCTTTGGCCAAATGATCCTTAAAGGCCGACCCGACCCCCGGTGGCGCAGGACTGCCGCCTGGGCCGTTATTGGGTGAGGGGTTAATGGGTGTCGGTTGGTTGACGGTGGTATTGACTTTAAACATGACTACCTCCACTGCATCCGTTGGCTTACTATAAAGCAGGCCGTGGTTAGACGGTCTCGGCGGATATCGACTGACTGCAAAAGTGACGTCGGCCGTCGTCTTTATATGCAAGACATGCAAGAACATTGCCAACTAATCCGACGGACCCGATTCAACAGTCAGAGACAGGGAGGTGGTTTGGGTTTATTGGCCGGCATTCCCGGAATGAAAAAGTTGGTCCAGGTCAATCCTGGTCCAGTCCATATAGTCCGGCACCTTGATCCAGAGCTTCAGTTGCTTGGGGACGGCCACAAACCGGTAGATATTCGCGCCTAACGGATTGGTATCAGACGGGGTCGGACCGCCGGACTCTTTAGGAATATCAAGGATAGCCATCATTTGCCCAGCATCTATTTTGCCCTTGAATTTTTCGGCCAGCCTGACCAGATTGTGGTGTCTTAGTTTAGAGTCCTCGGTATATGACTGTGGGTCGGGAGGAGGAGTCGGCCAGCCCGGACTAAGAAAATGATTGACCCCGACAAGCAACCCGTCCTGTTCTCCGCCGCGTCTCTTGACATCGTAGGTGGTCATCTCATAACAATAGGCCCGGTCGGGGCCGGCTACGTTGAAGAGCAGGGGATATTGAATCCGGTATGATTTCATGGCGGCGTCCAGCCCGTCCAGCGATGAACAGTCGAGAGACATTTCCAGGCCCTTAATCAGGAATGGGATTCGTTGCCCAAAAAAGCGAGCTTTATCTCCGGAATTGCTCCCGTCGTTGTTTTCTATAACCAGCCCGGCATCATTGAAGGCCTGAACGGCACCGATTTGACCGGCGTAGGCCAGAATGGCGGAAGGACGACTGCCGTCCGTAGGATTGAAAACCACGACCACCAGGTAGGGGTCAAACTTTTTGTAAAAATTTGGAAAATCGAAATTTCTTCCCATGACCAGCGGTCCCTGGCCGGTGTAATCACCCCAGACAGCGATTCCCGAGCAATGGGCTTTTGACTCCGGCGCCGCTGGCGTACCCGGACCGCGATACAGAATATAATCAAAGAATTCATTAATAGTCGCGAGCTCGGCCAGTTTTAGGCCCGATGTCTCCGATATCCCCTGAGCCAGGCTCTGAAACCTTTGGGGGTATAATTGAAAGAGATTCTTGGAGAAGTCATCAAGTTGTGACCGGGAGCTGATAATTTTATTCACAGTATATTGGTTGATAATTTCGTTATACATCCCGCGCATATCGGCTGAAAGCAACCTGCCATATTGACGCCCCATCTGTTTGTAGGTTCCGTTTAATTGAATCGCTTTAATTCGACCGACGTGGTACAGCACGCCGTTTCCAAATGAGGCCACAGACTCTAATTTTTCACTCGCGGCCTGGGTGTCAGAACAAGATCCCTGCAGACAGAGAAAAGACAATAACACGAGTACCTGAAGGATTAATTTAGAGACTCGGGCTAGTCCTATAGATCTTGCATTTTTTGTTCGTCGTGTTCTTTTCATGTAAATGGACCTCTCGTATCCCGGCTAAATTTTTTAGACCGGGTAATCAGACTTGGACCGGAATAATTCGAACGCCATCGGGCATGACTAATCGTCGAATGATAATCCATAATAGCCGGTTCAGCAAGGATAATAAAACCATTTCCGATTATTTTATGAAACCGATTAACCGTTATTC
>JADFXK010000455.1 GCA_015233625.1 Deltaproteobacteria bacterium
CGTAGTAAGGATAGTCATGGGCAAATTGAACATCCCTGAATATAGTGTTCTTGTGGACCAGCTTCGGGTTGGGGTATTCGTCCGGATAGACGGTTTTTCGTGGTTCAACCACCCGTTTCTATTTAGAAGTTTCAAAATAAAGAATAATGACCAAATCCAGACTCTTAAAGAACTGGGGGTGGCTCGGGTCATTTGCATTCCGGAAAAAAGCGATGTCCTACCTACCAAAGCTGAAATAACAGCCGAAAAGCAGCCGCAGTCTGTGCCCCCGAAAAAGGACCCGGCCGACGCGGATTCGGCCAGTAACCGGTTGTGGCAAATCAAAAAAGAAAAGTTCGAACGACTCAAGAAAAAGCGACAGAGTATCGCCCGCTGTGAAAAAGCATACGCCAGCTCCTTGAACCAGGCCAGTCGGGTAATGAAGAGTATTGCCGGGGGCAATGTTAATGATATTCCCCAAATCGTTAGTTTTATTTCCGAGATGTCGGAGTTGTTTCTTGAGGACAAGGACAGCACCCTCCACCTGATGACCCTGTCGGCCACTGAGGAAAGAGTCTATTACCATTCACTCAACGTGGCGGTCCTGTCCATGATGTTAGGGAAAGAAACTGGATTTGACCGGGAACAAATGGAAGCCCTGGGGATCGGAGCTCTGTTCCACGATATCGGCAAATCGCGGATCGAAAAAAAAATTCTCTTGAAAAAAAGCCCGTTAACTAAACCGGAAATGACTTTGCTCAGGATGCACCCCAAGCTCGGCGTAGAAATATTGGCCAAGGCCAAAGAGAGCCTTCCTCGGGCTGTCTTTGAGATAATTTATCAGCATCATGAATTCTGCGACGGGAAAGGATATCCTGCCGGATTGGGCGCAAGTCAAATCAACCACCTGGCTAAGGCCATCACCATTGTTGACACTTACGACAACTATTGCAATCGGGCCGACCCCAAAGATTCCCTTACCCCTTATCAGGCCCTGTCAATCATGTTCTCAAAACAAAAACACTTGTTTGACGCCTCGCTGTTGGCCACTTTTGTTCGTTGCCTGGGCGTGTTTCCACCTGGGAGCATCGTGGCCCTCAACAACGGGGCCATTGGGATGGTTGTTTCGGTTAACCCTCAAGATGCCCTGCACCCCAGTGTCCTCGTGTATGATACTGAAATCCCAAAAGAAGAGGCCGTAATCATTGATCTCAAAGAAGAACCTGAATTAAAAGTGGAGAAATCAGTCCGGCCGGCCCATTTACCAGAAGAAATCTACGAATACCTTAACCCCAGAACCAGAATTACTTATTACGTCGAATCCGGCAAAGACACCAAGGTGAAATCATAGGGACGCGGATGACGAGTTGCAGGTTACGAACCGGGAAAGCCGGTTTTTTTTGTTCGGTCTTGCGGAAAACGACTATTTCTGATAAGAATATCTGGACTTGTCTTTCCATTACCACCACCCCCAGTCCATTGTTCATCTACCGAGCCAAGCCTGGTGCGGCTCATAAGGAGGACTTTAAGAAACCATGACTAAACCAAACGCTCCTGAATACGTTGTCTCGGTCGATCAACTCCGCGTCGGCGTCTTTATCCGGATAGAAGGTTTTTCGTGGTTTACTCACCCCTTCGTATTCAGGAGTTTTAAGTTAAAAAGCCAAGAGCAAATACAGACTATTAAGGATCTGGGGATCTCTCAGGTGATCTGTATCCCAGAGCGAAGCGATGTCCTGCCGTTACGCCCCGAAAAACAAGTTGATAAAGCCGCGGAATCAGCCAAACCCACGCCGCCCAAGCAAACTACGGCCATTGATCGGTTGTGGCAGATCAAGCGAGAACGGGCCGCCCGACTGAAGCAGAAAAAGGAACGCATCGTTAAATGCGAGCAACAGTATACCACGTCCCTAAAGCAGGTTTCGAGCATCATGAAGGGCATCGCCTCCGGGAGTTTTCAGGAGGTGCCCCAGGCTATCAATTTTGTCAAGGAATTATCAGAGTTTTTCTTGGCCGACATGGAATCCACGCTCCATCTGATGAATCTCACCGCAACTGAGGAGAGAGTATATTTTCATTCTTTGAATGTGGCGGTATTGTCCCTGATGTTGGGGCGAGAAGCCGGGCTCGGCCTGGAAGAAATGAACTCGCTCGGTATCGGCGCCCTGTTTCATGACATCGGGAAATCCAAGATTGAAAAAAAGATCCTGCTCAAAAGAACCGCACTGACTAAACCCGAAATGGCCATCCTGTTCATGCACCCTAAGTTCGGGATGGAAATTCTCCAGAAACAGAAAAGCGTTTTCCCCAAGGCGGTTTCAGAAATTGTTTATCAACACCACGAACTGTGTAATGGCAAAGGCTATCCAGAGAAGTTGACTGCGGAGAAAATCAGCCGTTTGACTAAAATTGTCAGCATTGTAAATACATACGACAACCACTGTAATAAGCTGGAAGCCCAGGAATCCCTAACGCCATACCAGGCCCTGTCCTTCATGTTCACCCAGGAAAAACAATGGTTCGATTTGAATCTCTTGACGGTGTTTATCCGCTGCCTCGGTGTTTATCCGCCGGGAAGTATCGTCGCCCTAAACAATGGGGCGATCGGTTTGGTCATCTCAGTTAACGCCGTTGATCCCTTATATCCCAGTGTCCTGATTTATGATCCGGATATTCCAAAGGAAGAGGCCATTATCGTCGATCTGAAAGAAGAAACGGATCTTAAAGTAGAGAAATCGGTCCGGCCGGCCAAGCTACCAGAACAAATTTTTAATTATCTCAGCCCCAGGCAGCGGATCACTTACTATGTTGATCCCACAGAAAAATCCAAAAAGAGACCTTAAAGCCAACCAGTAACGAGCAACCAGAAGGGAGCATTAATGGTCCGCCGTTCCACCGGCTTTGTGGAGAGATCAAAAATCGCGGTTCGGAATCAGGGCGTCACCGCCGCGGTGACCGGCGCCGTCAACCGATTGGACGCGAATCGGAAACTCGCCTGGGCGCAGATGGACGATATCCAGCAACTCCGTCTGGCAGCCAGAGAAAAGAAGGCGGAGGTCATCGCCCAGCTCGACACTTACCTGGACACCTTGACCACCAAGATATCCGGCCGGGGCGGACGTGTTTTCCTGGCGCGGACGGTAGCCGACATGCAAAACTACCTGGTCAATCTCATCCGGACCAAGGGCATCCGAACCGTGGTCAAGGGAAAATCCATGGTTTCGGAGGAAGCCCACCTGAATCGCGCCATGGAGGCTACTGGGGCCGAGGTTTATGAGACAGATTTAGGAGAATACATCGTTCAACTGGCCGGAGAGACTCCTTCACACATCCTCGGTCCGGCTATGCACAAAACCAAAGGGGATATCGCCGCTCTCTTTAGTCAAAAACTCGGCGGCCCACCTCTATCCACCCCGGAAGAGCTGACGGCCCTGGCCAGGGAGACATT
>JADFXK010000456.1 GCA_015233625.1 Deltaproteobacteria bacterium
GCACTCACTGCCCTGAAAACAAATAAAGAAATGATGCTATGGTTTGAAAAAGAGGAACTGGAGTTCAAGTTTGCTGCATAGTGAAACAAGCATGCTTGACTCGAAGTCTACCCGCACAGGTCGAAATATTTTGATTTTTCCGGGCTGAAAAGGAAGGTCAGCCTGGCCGCCAGCGAGATCAACTGCCGTCCTGTCAGCCGGAACTGGGACATTGATTTCCACCACCAACCTGAAGCTGACGACGCCGCTTACCGGTTGGATCGCTCGGCCACGGGAGGAGGGGCTCGAAGCGCAAATTAATCCAGGGAGTTTAGCCGACGATCATGAGATGAATCTCTTATCAGTCGTAGGCTCATGCCGGTAACCTTAGCCACAAGACCAAGGATGGGCCTTGGTCAGAGGTTCCAAATCAATAGAACTGAAATGTCACCTGATTGTCATCCCGGCGTCACGCACTGGGGGCAAGAGTATACTAAGATCGGTTAGCCTGGAAAGGCGCTTGCTTTTAGCCGATATCCCTTCCCGTGTGTTGCCCCCACGGCTAGTCGTGTCAATCCCTTTCAAGGATTAAGGCGACAGTAATCCGTTTGATACCGAATTAGAATCCCTTAACCCTTAAGTCGAAGCCACTAATACAATTCTTCAGGGAAAACCATGGAATCCCGTGAAAAGAAAATAGAAAGGGTATTTAAACAGGAATACCTACCCCTCATCCTTAAGATGGTGGTCGCCGGCTTGTACACGCCCGGTCCATCGGGTTACCTGGGGGTTGATCTTTATGATTTCAGTAAGATATCCATCAATCTTAAACACCGTCATGATCAGGTGAAGATGAAGCTTAAGGTCCAACATGAGCGGCCTGCCTCAAATAATCAAGGTGCAGAGCAAGACGGGAGGTTTCGACCAGGTCGCCACGGAATATAAATGGCTCAAAAAATCGATGAAGGCCGGCCTAAAGGTAGTTGCCCAGTTCCTGAACAATAATGAACTGCCCCGATATGGATCGACGGCAGGTCATCACTGAGTATCGCAGGCGGCGGCTGGGATAACCCAACAGATGACCCGCTCAAGGGTGAGGGTGCTCGGATCCAGGCCAATTCCATTCATGACTTTCATTCTCGGAGGTGACCCACCTGTCCCAAAATGAAAAATTCGAATATGAATCAATTCAGGATAACGTGAGCGTTAGGGATTTCATCCAGTCTTTGCTTGATGGGATAGAGCATGGCCGCATCATCCTGCAATCCAACGAGGATGAGATTATTATGCATCCAAACAACTTACTCAAATTTACAGTCAAGGCTCGAAAAAAAGAAGATCAAAGCCGGCTGAATATTAAGGTCTCGTGGAAAGAAACCAAACTTGCCGCCATCACTAAACCGAAATCACTCACGGCAACCGCTTAGCCATGCTTAATTTTGAAGGAATAGACGAGAATCTTAAGTTTATCGTAATGGAAACGCAGACTCAGGTTGGTGCCATTCTTGACCTGCTGCGGATGCCGAGTACCTCTGGTTACGAGAAGATTGTTCCACGAGACGACTATATCGATAATTTGAAAAACATTATCGAAAGTAACTGTGTTGCGAAACTAACGGCGGAAAAAAACCTCAGCAAAGAAGACATCAACGAAATCCGGGCCATCCAGATAATAGGCAACAATTTGGAGAGAATAGCTGATTATTGCGTTAATATCAGTCGACAAATGGGCTACATGGATAACCCTGAGTTTATTCATGAATTTGACTACGAAACCGTTTTTCCAAAGATATCGGAAAGTATTTCCCGGAGTTACACCGTCTTGAAAGACCGGAATCTGGCCGGGGCCTTAACCATCTGCCGGGTCGAATACGAGCTCGATGAATGGTATAAGGTCAGTTTCGACGCCATCATGGAGAGGCTAAAAGTCGGGCAAAACATCCAAAATTTGATTACGGTGCTTTTCATCTTTCGGTACCTGGAGCGGATCGGCGATGCCTTGCTCAACATCGGGGAGGCCTTGATCCTGGCCATCATCGGCGAAAAGATCAAGATTCACCAATTCCAGGCTCTCCAGGAGACGCTTTCGCGATCGGGATTTGAGGGCACCCTGGATGAGCTGGATGTCCATTCAATTCTGGGCAGTAGATCCGGATGCATCATAAACCGGCTGGAGCAGCGGCGGTCCAATTGGTCTCAGGCCCAAGAGAGTATCTTCAAAGAATGCAACCTGTCCAAGATCCGCCGTGAAAAAAACAACCTGGAACTATGGGCGGAAAAATATCCCGGTCTGGCCCCCAAGATCTTAGGCTATTATGAGGAAGGCGACAAGGGCGCGCTGCTGGTCCAGTTTTTGGCTGGGCGCACCTTAGATGAAGTCATCCTGAATGCCGCGGAGGAACATCTGCATAATGCCTTTTTTATCCTGAAACAAGTACTCGAAGAGGTGTGGCTGGCGACCCGGCAGGACGGTCCCATCGACACCGACTATCTCAAACAGATTCGGGCCAGGCTGCCCCAGATCCACCACGTCCATGAAAACTTTTCGCGGCCGATGAATCAGGGTACGATCAAGGTCGCCTCATCCGAAGAGCTATTGTCGGCTTGCGCCGAAATTGAGAGCCGGCTCCTATCGCCCTTTGCCGTGTTGATTCACGGTGATTTTAACGTCAACAATGTCGTTTACAACCATGAACTGCAACAGATTCACTTTGTTGACCTGTACCGGTCTAGATACGCCGATTACGTGCAAGATGTCTCGGTTTTTCTTATCTCCAATTTTAGGATCCCGATTTTTGATGAGGTCCTGAGATCACGATTAAACTGGATCATCGAAAAATTCTATGAGTTTTCCAGCCAATTGGCCTTAAGTTGGCAGGACCGGACCTTCAACGCCCGATTGGCCCTGGCCCTGGCCAGATCGTTCTATACTTCCACCCGATATGAACTGAATAAAGAATTCGCCAAGGAGATGTATTTGCGGGCGCATTTCTTGATGGAAAAAGTGGCGGGACACCATGGAACCGGTCGCCCGTGGGAAGAGTTCAGCCTGCCGATTTCGGTCTTATATTATTAAGTATATCATTCCTCCGACCTGGTCCGGATCTGCAACTTATCGGCCCTCCCGGAAAAGCGGCCTTTTCTTTAGTCGCTTAGAAAAGGAGTCATGTGTGACCAGAACCTGACCGAGGCCTACGTAGCCTTTCTGTCCAGGTGCCGAGTCTGGGAGGTTCGGGGAGGAACGGATTTTTATGCAGCGGCCAACATTTGTCTCCAGTTTCTTTAGACGCAGGGATAACAACTCCCAGCCTTAACCGGTCTGGTGAGAGCTGTCATCGACGATGCTTGATAAAAAACTGGTCGTCGCGTTCAATAACCCCATTTGGAAAGGAAAAGAAGATGAACAAACCGAAGAACGAATTACAAAATACGATGG
>JADFXK010000457.1:0-737 GCA_015233625.1 Deltaproteobacteria bacterium
CTGGCAATGGGTGGAAAATCACGTTTAAAACCCAGCATGGCCAACAGCTCCACGCATCGCGCCGTCAGGTCTGAGGTGCTAGGATCGAGTAAGGCGCCATGGTCGGCGAAGGGGATTTGATTCAAATACAAGTAGCTGTTATCCACATCAAAAGATCCCCAACCACCGTCCCGGCTCTGCATCCCGATCACCCAGTTCACCGCCTTGACCACCTTTTCCCGATACTCATCTCTGGCCAAAACACCGGCTCGCAGCGCGGCCATCAAGACCATGGGCGTATCATCCACGTCCGGATAAAAGGTATTCTCAAATTGAAAAGCCCAGCCGCCCGGCTCCAAATCCGGGACCCAGAAACTCCAGTCCCCCCGGACCAAAATCAACTGACTGAAAAGCCAGTCCAGGGCTTTAGTCATCGACGGGGCATCGGGTGGCGTCTCCGACTCCGTCATGGCCGAAATACTCAAACAAGTATCCCAGATGGGGGAGAAACACGGCTGGCAAAAGGCCTCATCGCCCCGGGTCAGGAACAGATCGTCGAGGGCTTTCACGCCCCGCTGGTAGTCCGGATGATCCTCAGGATAACCCAGCACCTTCAAAGCTATCACCGCATTCACCATAGCCGGGAAAATGGCCCCCAGGCCTCCTTCACCCATCCGGGCTACAGTCCAGGCCTCGGCCGTGCGAATCGCCTTGGCCCGAAGCCGCTTGGGGATAAATTGCTGAGTCCGCTTCAGAAT
>JADFXK010000457.1:791-3410 GCA_015233625.1 Deltaproteobacteria bacterium
CGTCGAGGTGACAAAGGCTCTCGGGAGGCTCCACGAATAGTTCCGAGACCCCTTCTTCCGACCGCAGCCGACAAACCGGGCGCTGGGCGTAAAGAATCAATAACGGCACAATCACTGTGCGAGACCAATAAGAAACCTTGTGCAGATGAAAAAAGAACCACTCAGGCAACAGCACTATCTCGATGGGCATGGCCGGAGTGGTCCGCCAGGGAATCTGTCCAAACAAGGCCAGGGTAAACCGGGTGAAGACGTTAACTTTAGCCGCCCCACCCAGGCTCAGGATCAGTTGCCGCGCCTTGACCATATGTCCAGCTTCGGGAGAATCACCCAGCAGCTTAAGGGCAAAATAAGCCTTTACCGAGGCGCTGATATCCGCTGTCCCGGCTTCATACAGGGGCCAGCCACCCTCGGGAAGCTGTCTTCGTCGTAGATAGGTCGCCAAACGCGGCTCCGTCTCAGGGGAAATCGCTCGCCCCAAGAAACGTTGCAACAAGACATACTCAGACGGGATAGTGGTGTCCGCCTCCAGATCAAAAGCCCAATACCCCTTGTCGCTCTGGATAGATAGAAGATGCTGCCGGGCCTTTGAAATGGCCGCGTCCAACTGGGCCGTAGTAAATAAGGCCGCCCCCTGGGAGCTTAATTTGGCTCCTTCTCGACCGCTGGGGCGGGATTGAGGCAACTCTGAAATCAGGGGGGACTCCTCTGGACCAGACAGCCGTGGATCTTTTATGGCAATTCCCATTCCAATAACCTCATCTTCCCGGCTCCCCGGAGCCAGGGTGAGAAATACAGACAAATTAGCTTGACAAGATGATCAATCCGGTTAAGAAAATAAGGTAATCCCTTGTTCCAAAGCATCTACCAGAAAGCAAGGGATTAGATCGAGCAAAACGACCGGCCCGAGTCATGGCTCATCTGAACCAACCGGGCCTGACTTTTCAGGGGCCCAGTCCGGGGCCAGCCGTGATCACGGCAAGTTCCATCCCAGCCACCCGACTGCTAAATAACCTGATTACCGAGCCACTACCACAAGATGGTACAATTTGTCAACAATTTTGATTATTTTACCCCAGCCTGCCCGACGCCTGGACATTTCCGTATTTCATTTCACTCGACTTGAAACCTCCAAGGATCCCTAATGGATTTTACTCTGATCGTCACCCCTTCACCCCATGACCCCAGGCCGGCCATCCGCGTGGCCGGTTTATCCCTGGTTGACCGCCTGGCTCACACAGCCCGTCGGTGTGGGCTTGGTCCGGTGCTCATCTTGCACCCTCATCCGGATCAGGCCGAGCCGATTAACCCTGAGACGAGATTAGTCGGCCCTGGTGACCGGCCGTTGCTCTCCGGGTCAAAACTCAGCATCATCCTCCAAAATGGTCATCTTCCCGACCGGCTTTTCCTGGAGACTTTGCTTGAAACCCTAAAAGGGGATTTTCCCTGTCTGATCAAACGGTATCCGGCCATCCTGGTCATGAGATCGGACGATATCAATAAATGGCTACCCCATCTCTTAGACGACCATGGTTTTGAACAACTGGCCGAAAACTTGAAAAGCCGGCCGGAAACCAGATGGCTTGTGGTGGATCGGGGCCGGCTCTACGACCTGACCGACCCCCGGCAGATCGGTTCCGTTGAAGATGAACTGTTTCGTGACCTGGTCAAGGATACCGAAGGCTTCATGTCTCGACATTTCGAGCGCAAGATATCCCTGGCCTTATCCAAACGGTTGGTGGAGACAGCCATTACGCCGAATCAAATGACGATTATTAGTGTACTCATCGGCATCCTGGGCGCCTGGTTAATCGGCCTCGGCGGCCGGTGGTGGTCCTTTACCGGGGCCCTCCTCTTCCTGACTCATTCCATTCTCGATGGTTGTGATGGCGAGATTGCCAGAATTAAATTCATGGAGAGCCATTGGGGGGGACTCTTGGATTTCTGGGGCGACAACGTGGTCCATGTGGCCGTTTTCATGGCCATCGCCTGGGCCTGGTCCGCCTCAAGCCTATCTCGTCTGCCCCTCGTCCTTGGTGCCCTGGCTACTTGCGCCGCCCTGGCCTCGGCCTGGTTGATCTATGTTGGCACCATGAAATCAAAAAAGGAAGAAGGCCCACTCTACACTTCCGTTTCCCGCGCGGCCGAGAAAGACCAACTAAACCGATTGGCTGATTTCCTGTCTCGACGCGACTTCATTTACCTGGTGGTGATCCTGGCCTATTTCAACCAATTGCCGTGGTTCTTAATTTTAAGTGCGGTGGGGACCCCGATCTTCTTCCTGATCATCCGCCGGCTTCAACTAAAGGAGCGCGTCGCCACCACTCTAACCGCCCGGTTGAGCGGCTAAATATCCTATGAAAAAAACTGCTTATATCCTTTTTGCGGCAGGCCTGGCTTTGTTTACGACTCTGCTGGCCTATAACGGTCTGGGTGACATCTCTTCCGCGCTTAAGGTCGCCGGCTGGGGTCTCATCTGGGTAACTCTATTTCACATAATGCCACTGATCATAGACGCGGTGGCCTGGCGGTACCTGTTTCCGGTCGACGCCTGTCCCCCTTTCCTGGCCATGATCCGGGCCAGATGGATGGGCGAGGCGATCAATGGCTTGCTTCCTGTCA
>JADFXK010000458.1 GCA_015233625.1 Deltaproteobacteria bacterium
GAGGTATCGGACTGACCGTTGTGATGCGCATCGGTCCACCTGTTATACTGCTCTACCCTCTGGCGACAATCCTCGTCGGCAAAATTCTGTCGGATCAGGTAGAAGCCATGCGCCTCATGGAAGCGCTGCAAACTATCTTCCGTCGATTTCAGATTATTCTTTCAAGTCTTTATAGTGGTATTCTTGTGGTGAGTGATGACAATCGGGTAGATTTTGTCAACCAAGCGTTCTGCGACCTTTTCGAATTAGACGATTTGCCGGAAGATCTACTAGGATTGTCTGCTCCAGAAATGATACAAAAAATTAGAAACGTTTATGCCTATCCACCAGAAGCAATTGCCCGTATCCAGGAATTAGTAGCTAAGAACCAACCTATTAAGGGCGAGGAAGTCGCTATCAGGGGCAAGCGGGCATGCATGCGGGACTTCATTCCTATTGTTATCGACGGGAAACACTATGGTCGCTTGTGGCATCACCATGACATCACTGAACGTAAGCGGGCGGAGGAGGCACTCGTCGAAAGCGAAAAGAAATTTCGATCAATTTTCGATAACAGCTTTGACGCTATTATGTTAACCCTGCCGGACGGTCATATCTTGGCGGCAAATCAATCGGCATGTCAACTCTTCGGAAGAAGTGAAGAAGAGATTTGTCTGGTGGGTAGAGAAGGTCTGGTTGACCCTACCGATCCTAATCTGGCTCCGGTATTAGACAAACGCGCCAAAAATGGCAAAGCCTATGCTGAACTAACCATGCTTCGCCAAGATGGCTCCAAGTTTACCGGCGAGATAACTTCTAATGTTTTCCATGATCGTGATGGGAAGGATAAGACCATTATGATCATCCGGGACATTACTCAGAGGAGAATGGTACAAACGGCGTTGCAGGAAAGCGAAGAAAAATTCGCCAAGACCTTCAAATATGCTCCCCTTTTGATGACCATTAGTGATATTCAAGATGGCAGGTATCTTGATGTTAATGATAAATTCTCTGAAGTTACTGGATTTAGCAGAGACGAGGCAGTGGGCAAAACCTCCTTTGAACTGGGCTGGATGTCGAGAGAAGATAGAATTAAACTAATTGAAGTTTTGAACAAATCAGGGCGGGTTGAGGAGATGGAACTATCTCTTACCACCAAGGATAAGAAATCTGTTGTCTGTTTGTACGCTGTAGAAATCATAAGCATAAGCGGGATCAAGCGGCTATTATCAATTGCGCAGGACATTACTCAGCGTAAGCAGATTGAGGCTGAACTTTTAAGGGCAAAGGATGCCGCCCTATATGCCAGCCGGGCCAAGAGCGAATTCTTAGCCAACATGAGCCATGAAATCCGCACCCCTATGAATTCCGTTATGGGCTTTGCCGATCTGCTCATCAATAGCCAGCTGGGTACGAAACAACTTGAGTACGCCTCTTCAATCAAGCAGGCATCCAGCAACCTGCTGTTTGTCCTGAATGACATCTTGGATCTTTCGAAAATAGAAGCCGGAAAACTGGAGTTGGAGTCGATCACCTTCAATTTGTGTGATCTTTGTAAACAGGTAATCGAAACGTTTAGAGTTCTATCCGACAAAAAGGGAATCAGGCTAAGCCTTGAGATGTCTCCGGATTTGCATGTTAGACTACACGGTGATCCAAATAGGTTAAGGCAGATACTAAACAATCTTATTTCCAACGCAGTTAAGTTTACTTCGAGCGGTTCCGTTGAACTATTCGTAACTCACTATGGAACCAATCCTTCTTTTGGAGAGACAAATAGCGTTACGTTGATTTTTGCCGTAAAGGATACCGGTATAGGGATCCCTGCTGGGGAAAGGGAAAGAATCTTTGACCCGTTTACTCAGATAGATGCTTCAACAAAAAGAAAATACGGCGGCACGGGGTTAGGATTGAATATCTGTAAGAAGCTGGTCGAACTTATGGGAGGAGAGATTTGGGTAAGAAGCACTGAGGGGGTGGGATCGACATTTTACTTTACTGCGTGCTTTGAATTAGTTCATGATTTCGAATCACTTTTGATAGGGAAGGAAGAAGGACAGCAGGTTTCCCTTCGCCATCTTAGAATCCTCTTAGCTGAAGATGACGTCTTAAGCCAGAGATTTGCCACCGAGGTTTTGACGGGTCAAGGTCACTCGGTAGAAATTGCAGTGGATGGGAAGGAAGTCATCGATAAGTTAATAGCAAAATCGTTTGACCTGATCTTAATGGACATTTCCATGCCCGACATGGATGGTACTGAGGTAACTAAGGTCATCCGAGGTTCGACATTAAATCTTTTCGATCCAAAGATCCCAATTATCGCTCAGACTGCTCACGCCTTAAAGGGTGATAAAGAGAAATTTCTTGAGTCCGGCATAGACGGCTACATAACCAAACCCATCGACATAGATGAATTATCCGCGGTAATAAGTCTAGTGATGCCTCATTTCATTCTCGAAGATCGTGAAAAGGCAAGCGAAGCTGGTCCCACCGAAGCAACAGCAATAGGGGATGGCTGCGAGAGTTGTCTGTCCGCTGGAATTGATGAAAACCTCACCACACCTGTGGATCCGGAGCAACTTATAGAAATCATAAACAAGTTCGTCACCACCCCTGGAGAACAATTTAACCGATCAGAAGTCTTTAGGGTCAGTGATAATCAGTTAGACTCAACAGGAAATGTCTTCGACCTGGAGGAATTCTTGAACCGTGTTTTTAATGATCATAAGTTGGCTAAAGACCTGGTAAGGATGTTCATGGAACTTATACCTCCCCGCATATCAGATATCAGAAATGCCATTGACCATAAGGATTTGTCTGAGTTAATCCATAACGCTAATTTTTTGAAAAGTTCGGCTGGAAACATCACAGCCAAGGCCCTGTCTCAAGTAGCACGCCGACTTGAGCAAATGGCAAAGCACGGGGATCTGACCTTGGCAGAAAAAACCTATCGCCAATTAGATAAAGAACTTAATAGGCTGAAGCCAATTTTGCTCGAATTTCTCAAGACCGAGCAATAACTAATCCGAACAATCATTAGACGAAATCCCTTCAAGGGAGGAGTACATGTTCTCTTTCTTTCATACTCTCAGGTTCCGGTTGATCATACTTATCCTACTTGCCGTCCTTCCAGCATTAGGATTCATGATCTACACAACCGGCGAGCAACGGCGGCAAGCTCTTGCCGTGATACGAGAAGACACCCTGCGGTTAGCTCGCCTGGCGGCAGCGAATCAAGAGCATTTCATTGAGGGAGCCCGCCAATTTCTGGTGGCCATGGGGCACATGCCTTCAATTTTCAATGTTGATATCCCTACCTGTAATGCCTTTTTATCCGAACTGTTACAGCATTATCCGCAGTACGCCAACCTCTTTGCCGCCAGGCCCAACGGTGATATCTTCTGTAGTGCCGTACCCATGCCGCGGCCAA
>JADFXK010000459.1 GCA_015233625.1 Deltaproteobacteria bacterium
GGAGAGTCCCGCATCTTCCCGGAACTGTCAAACTTTAGGAGTCCCCCGGCAGAGCCGGGGGTTTACCTATTTTTATTAGAGAGGGTCCAGAGGCCGAAGTGGGTAGAGATAAGGCAGAAAGAGAGACGCAGAAGACCGACTAATATTTACCGCGTTTCTTCCCGGCAAGCAAGGAGTAATATCCAGCAATTCTAATTTTGACAGGATTAACAGGATTAACAGGATTTATGGGTCATTATAATCCTGACAATACTGTTAATCCTGTCCGAAAAAGAGATGGGCGGGAATTGAAAATTAGAATTGCTGAGTAATATCAAGGCGACCAAATTAACAGGGCCCTATTCCAGAACCACAGGTCTAATTCAAGAAACGGTGAACCAAATCAAATAACCTCCGCGAGCGTCTCAAGTTACTTGCCTCCTTGCCGGTCTGGCCGCATCTGTTGATTTCTCCAGTTTCTTGACAGGGCGGGACGACTGTGTTATGGTGTGCCTTAGAGGAACCTCCGTTTTTTGTATCGAAGCCAATTTCAGGGTCCTTTCAAACGACGTGGCAACTCAATCAGCCGTTTTGGCACCCCAAACACTCCATCAAAAACCAAGGAGGAAACTATGAGCACTACACCTCAACACTGTCCGGGTTTTGTACAAAATAAGAATTTGCAATCGTTTTCCTGTAAATGTCCCAACTGTGGCAAGGAAAAGGAGATTTTCTCCGACGAATTCAACAAGGCGCACACCTGCTCCGGCTGCAATCAGGCCATCGACTTCACCAAATGTACTCTGGAAGCCGGAGCCGCCACTGAGGGTCCTCGATAAGATGACCAAGTTGGGGTAGTTCATCGTCCAAAATTTGGTTTTGGGCTTTAAGAACCACAACCACCTCTACCATGTTTCTGGACCACGACCTTGTCAACACACGGAACCAGGATTATATCGCCGACCGATAACCCAATAACCTACCAGGGCTTAAAGATCAATTTAAGCCCTTTATTTTTGGGTGGGTAAGCACTCCTCAACATTTAAGATAACTCACGTTTTTGGCATCTCTCATCCCGGCCCAACCTGATTCTATTTTGGCAGGGTTAACGGAATGATACCGTTTCATAACTAATCCTGGGAGGCGTCTTGAAGCTTAAGCGAGAAACGTCATTCTTAAATATCCTGGCCGTTCTTGTGCTGGTCTTCCTGGCTTGTTCAGCCTGCACTGAAGAACCAACACCGCCCGCGGCTGAACCGGACCTGCCGGTAATCGTTCCGGAATACCCCAGACGCCAGGCAAACATTCGAAACCCGGTGACCATTGCCAAATTAAGACACATCACCAGTGAAGCCCACAAAGACAAAGGACTGCTCATCGACCTGGGCGACAAATCTATGGAAGGAACCACCCTAACCAGTCCCTACCCCTTTGAAGCCGAGATAGCCGATTATCCCGTGATGCAGTATCAGAATCGGGAAATCTTGACCGGCGGCCGGGGATTGCTCCACATCAAGGAAATATCCCCCAAGAAATCAGGTATGTATCATCGCTTACCCGGTGTCTTTCCACCGTCCACCAAAACCATTGCCTTCCGGTTATACCTTTTACGTCCCCAGGTCACCCGTGACGATCAATTCGGTTATTATGACGGCCTGGTCAATTACCGACGAACAAAGGAAACGTTCGTCAAGAACCTGTCCCTGGTTGAAGGCCCCCAGATCATAGTTACGAGCGATTCCCCCACCCAGGCGAATATCATTTGGGAGACGGACCTACCAGCCTTAGGCCAGGTCTTCCTGGCCCGGGTCATTGGTCCGGCACCCAAAACTACACCCTCGCCCGGCCCGGCCGTCAAAGTCGGCAATGTCGACTACCTGGTTGACACCGTTGTCCCCTTTTCCGAAGCCTCCCAACTCTCCCGCCATCAACTGACAATCAGCGGTCTGCAACCTGAGTCTGAATATATTTACGTGGTCCAAGGTGATACGCCCAATGGCGAGCGCGTCGTCTCGGAACCTTATCTGTTTAAAGCGGCCCCCCAACCCGGCCGGGGTTCGGTCTATTTCAGCTTCATCAGCGATACCAGAGCCGGTGAAGAACGGGGCGAACGGGATTACATGGGTCACAACTCCGCGGTCTTGTCCCGTCTAACCCAAGACGCCTATCGCCGCGGGGCGGAGTTGATGCTCGCGGGCGGAGACTTAGTCAAGGGCCTGACCTCTGATCCCGAGGACTTTCGGCTACAACTTAAAGGATGGAAGCAATCTGTGGCCGGATTCTGGCGAAGTCGGCCGGTATTTACGGCCATGGGCAACCATGAGGCTTTGTCTAACGTTTATGATGATGGTAGCCCGCAGGGGATCCACCTGGACAAATGGCCCTATAATGAACAAAGCGCCGAGGCTGTCTTTGCCGATGAATTCTGCAATCCGGTCAATGGCCCGCAACCCTCCGATCCACGTCGGCCGACCTATAAGAAAAACGCTTACCATTTCCAATACGGACCCGTACTATTCATCTGCGTCAACAACAACTACTGGTGGACCACCCATCAAGCGATTTCCACATATGGTGGTTCCCCGGAAGGCTATATCTTCGAAGATCAGTTATCTTGGTTTGAAAATGTGCTGACTCAGGCGGAGGCCAACGCCACTGTTCGCTATGTAGTTGTCTTTTGTCAACAAGTGGTCTTTCCCTGCGGTGGACACATGAAGGACGGGATGTGGTGGCAAGGTGACAACAACGTCAGAGCCTACTCCAGGAAAGGTCGAAAGTTGGAGCCGGAGAAGATGGGGATGATCGAAGTGCGGAATCGTTTCTGGAAATCCATGGCCCAGTCAACCAAAGTAGCCGCCGTCCTGACCGGGCATGAACACTCTTACCACCGGACCCTGATCGATCAGCGGACCCCCGTGGGTCTTTTTCCAGCCGATGACGCCAATAAGGACGGAAAATTAGACCAGATCTCGGCTAACCCGGATTTCGTCCAACCCACCTGGCAGATCACCGCCGGCACCGGCGGAGCGCCCTATCATGCCCCTGAAGATTCTCCCTGGACGCCCGCGGTCATGTCGTTGCAGCGAGGCTATCTCTTGTTTCAGGCCGATGCCTCTCGCCTGTCTATGAAATTCATCTCGATTACAGGCCAGGTCATTGACGAAGTGGACAATCTCATGGCGGTCAAAAAAATGGCGACCAAATAGCGGGTTGCGGGTTACGTGTTGCGTGTTGACGGGGCATCGGGCGAATTTCTATTAAATCGACGATTCCAAATAAGCCTGAAAGGGCGAACTAGGCTAGCCCAGGGCGAAGCCCTGGGAATTATGGTGGGTTACGGATCACGGGTAACTTGGCTCACCCACAGGGGCTTCCGGGCCCGGAGCCGACCGCACCGGTCAACCCCAACAACCTCTGCATCGTCG
>JADFXK010000045.1 GCA_015233625.1 Deltaproteobacteria bacterium
GCCTTTGACTATGTCATCAAGCCTTTTGATATTCCAGATATTCTGGATGTCATAGAGAAAGCCTTGCAGGCCGGCCGGTTCATGCGGTCGCGGGTAGAAATGGACGCCACCCCGGAGACCGCCCCTCCAGATGCCTTGATCGGACAAAGCCCCCCTATGCGTGAAGTCTACAAATCCATCGGCCGGGTGGCTCCGACCGACGCCACGGTCCTCATCCGAGGGGAATCGGGCACAGGTAAGGAACTGGTCGCCCGGGCCATCTATCAGCACAGTCTCCGGGCGGATAAACCATTTCTGATCATCAATTGTGTGGCCATTCCTGAAACGCTCCTGGAGAGTGAACTGTTTGGTTACGAAAAAGGGGCCTTTACGGGGGCGGCCAACCGCCGGGTGGGCAAGATTGAACAGGCTCATCAGGGCACCGTCTTCCTTGACGAAATCGGCGATATGCCGTTTAGTATCCAGGCCAAACTCCTCCGTCTACTCCAGGAACGAAATCTGGAAAGATTAGGGGGCAGAAAACCCGTCCCGGTGGATGTGCGCATTATCGCCGCCACCAGTCGTGACCTGGAGCGGGCTGTAGCCGACGGTCAGTTTCGGGAAGACCTGTACTATCGGCTCAAAGTGGTGACCATCTGGCTGCCCCCGCTGAGGGAACGCAAGGAAGACATTCCTATGCTGGCTGACTATTTTCTGACCAGGTTTTCACGA
Organism: Deltaproteobacteria bacterium; assembly: GCA_015233625.1. Taxonomy (GTDB): domain Bacteria; phylum Desulfobacterota; class JADFXK01; order JADFXK01; family JADFXK01; genus JADFXK01. The sequence goes on from JADFXK010000045.1 coordinate 712, forward strand.
GATATGGATACCCCCAATCCTGGTTTAAGCGAAAAAGCCAAGCAGGCCGTCATGACCTATGCCTGGCCAGGGAACGTCCGGGAACTGGCCAATACCTTTCAGAAGGCCCTGATATTCAGCCGCGGCTGCCCCCTGGATATTTGGGAAAACTTTGACCAGGACCACACCCCTAATCCCCTGGGGGCGAAATCGGGCCAGGAAATAGACGACCAGCAGATGGACCGGGTGCTCCAACAATGGCTCCAACAGAAACTCACTCTGGCCGGCGACGAGAATCTCTTCGACGACCTGATGGACCACTTCGCCGCGACCCTGGTCCGGGAGGCCCTCAATTACTGCCGAGGCAACCGGACGCATACCGCTAAGCTGCTGGGCCTGTCCCGTCCGACGCTATTATCCAAAATTGAGAAGTACGGAATTAAGATTGAGACTTCGGCGTGTTAAAGTCGGGGCCGGATAGTCACCCGAATGGGGATTCAAACCTACAAAGATAGCATAACATCCTAGGGATTACCGGATCAGTTTTTAGGAGAAACAGCCGATGCCTCTTTCTGTGCAGAAGAATGGCACGATTATTGATAAGCTAATGCGGACATATGAAGCTAGCTATAATCGTATGGTGATTCTTGAGCATATTATTTGTGTCACCGCCGATGTTTATGACCCCATATCCATAGCCGTCCAGATTTCAAAGGAGATCAGTACCCATCTCCCTGGTCGGACCAACGCGGTTTGGTTGCTGGAAAATAATAATACGGCGACCGAAATAGCCCGGAATGGGCAACCTGTGGCCATTACTAGGCGTAACACTTATGGAATGGATTCCCTGGCCGGTTTGCCTGGTTTGATGCAGAATCAAGTGGTCTTGTTTAATCCCGAGAATAGCCAACCAAGTGAATTATTTCCTGACTTTGATCGGCCAAGTTTCTTTCCTCTAAAGGGTACTCCGAATGCTCTTGGATTCGTTATTATAGATGATTCAGATACCCTCGATCGGGATATCTGTCGGTTTATCGCCGAGTTTGGCGGAATGATCCTCAATAACTCAATATCTCATCAGAAAATTGAAAATCAACGTCGTGACTTAGAGGAAATGACGAACATTCTGTTTATGCACAATGCCCAGTTGTCTTCACTCCATCACATTGGCTGGAAAATTGCTCAAGCCGAAGATGTTGACTCGCTTTGCCACACGGTCGCCCGGGACTTGGTCGATGAGTTGGGCGTCGAGAAAGCCGCACTACTATTGATTGATGAAGAGCTTAGCCAGCTTAAAGGGATAGGGGCGGCATCTGGAACACCGCGAATCGAGCATGTGATCCTAGCATCCGACCAGGAAGAAGCAGTTCAGGAATCTATTAAATCAGGAAGAATTATTAAGTACTTTGATTTTCCTCAAAAAATTGTTATCGGCCCGCACGTGTTCGCCCGCTGGGGGATCTTCCCGCTTAAATGTAAGGGGCATGTCCGGGGAGTGGCTGTGGCCGAACTTGGGAATAAAGATATTAGTGACATAGTCAGCATTTTAGTCAATCATGCTGGTATGATCCTGGACAATCTGATTGTGCTCGAAGACAGAAATAGAATCTATGCCTGCCTCCAGGAGGCCAACGCTGGACAGGAACGCTTGATCTCCGAACTACAGGCTGCCCTGGCCGAGGTCAAAACGCTTCGAGGGATTATCCCGATTTGTTCCAATTGCCTTAAGGTTCGGGATGATAAAGGATATTGGCAAAGGGTGGAAAAATATATCCAGGACCGGACAGAGGCGGAATTCAGTCATAGTCTCTGCAGCGACTGTGTCAAGGAACTTTATCCGGACTTATGCGAAGAAGTTGAATTGTGAGTGACCAGCCCTCCGCGGTCAGCCTTCAGTGACGGTCAGACCGAGACGCGTCTATTCCAGGAGAAAAGATAATGGACCGAATGTACGATGATCTTCAAGAATATCGGGCCAGGCTTAAAATGGCTAAGGAAGATGGCCGGGTGGATGTCTATCGCGAAATCGCCGACCTCGGCATTCCTGAGGCGAACTTCATTATCCTCGAAGGACTGGCGGATTCCAGCGCCCGGGTCCGGTCACTGGTTGCGGAGATCCTGCTGGAGATTGCGGATGAAGGGATCATAGAAAATCTGATCGAAAGGCTACGGGACGAAACTCCCGGGATCCGTTCCCAAGTTATGATTATTCTAACTAAACTATGCATGACGGCCTTGAATCAACTCGAGGCGGCCTTGAACGATGCGGACCCTGATATTCGAATTTTTGTGGCTAACATTTTGGGAAACGCTGGTCTGATAGAGGCTCTGCCAGCCCTGAAAAAGGCGCTGACTGACGTGGAAGAAAATGTCCGGTATGCGGCTGTGGAAGCCATGGGAAAAATTGGGGCCACTGAGGCCATCCCGCTTTTATTGGATATTTTGGGAGACGAATGGGCCCGCTACCCGGCCGTAGAGTCTTTAGGATTGCTGGGTGCCGGGGAAGCAGTTCCGTATCTACGGGAAATTTTTGAAGCAGATGAGTGGGTCCGGCACGTGGTTATCGAAGCCCTGGGAAATATCGGGGACTCTGGGCAGATCGATTTTCTGCTCCAACAACTGACCTCGGACAACGAGATGATTCTTCAAGCCGCCTTTACTGCTCTGGCCAAGATTGAACAGAAACAGCCGAGCGGGGTCTTGGTGCGGGTGCAGGAGATGGGAATCGACGCGGAAGAGATCATCACCTCATCCCTGATGACTCACGAACCAGATGTCAAAATATCTGCTATCTGGAGCCTGGGACTGATCGGTCAGGAGCGGCATTTATCTTTGTTACTGGAACAACTTTCTGAACCCGACGAAGATGTTCGGGAGGCGGCGCGGCGGGCGCTGGTCAGTTTTGGCTCCCGACAGATTGACGCCATTTTGCTCCCGTATCCCAAACAAGAGCCGGAAGTGCAGAAGATGTTGCTGGATATTCTTGGGGAAATCGGGGACAAAAGAGCAATTTCTTTGGTTTCGGAGGCCCTGCAACGGGGCAATGACGCCATGCGGGAGGTAGCCGCCAAGACGCTGGCCGTGTTTAAGGATCGGTCGGTGGTGGACCTGCTCATCCCGCACTTAAACGATCCCCATAGCAATGTTCGAAGCGCCTGTGCTTATACCCTGGGAACTCTAAGGGCCGTCAAAGCCACGCGCTACTTAATGCCTCTTTTGGAGGATACCTATCAAGATGTCCGGGAGGCCGCGTCAGAGGCGCTGGGCAGAATCGGAACCGGGGAAGTGGCCAGGCATGCCGCGCCGCTTCTGAAACATCCCCGTATGGAGGTGAGGCAAGCGGCGGTTCAATGTCTGGGTCTGATCATGGGTCGTCGGGTCGACAATTACCTGATGGACGCCCTGGGCAATGCCGACCGGGGTGTTCGGCGTTTTTCGGCCAACATGCTGGGCAAGAGAAAGGTAACCCCGGCCCTGAAACCTCTGACGGTGGCTCTATTGGATGAAGATTGGCAGGTTAGAAAATCCGCGGTTTCGGCCTTGGGTAGTCTGGGCGAGCCGAGCAGCGTGGACCCCTTGATTGATTCGTTAAGAGACGAAAACCTCTGGGTGCGATACAGTGCCGCCATCGCTCTGGGCCGGAGTGGACAGGATAAAGCCAGACGCCATTTGCGCAGATGTTTAAAAGAGGATGTCGGGCCGGTTAAAATCGCAGCCATAGGAGCGCTCCAGTGTTTGAAGGAACCGGATCTGATTTCTTTGTTGGACTATTTGAGCAACGACCCAGATGAAGAGGTGCGCAAGGTCGTGGCGGAGACGTTGGCCGCCTACCGGACTGTGGCGGAATCCTACCGGATCCTGGAGATAATGAAGCAAGACCCCCACCCCAAGGTCCGGCAAGCAGCTCGCCAGGCCTTTGAGTAACCGGCCTTTGAATTTCTCTGACTGTAACCTTGGATCCACATGATGATTTCTGCCAAAGAAGACCTGGATAATATTCGCAACTTGATTAAGAGCCGTTGTGGTATCTGGCTGGCTGAGACTAAGATGAACTTTTTAACGATTCGTCTGGCCCATCGCCTTAAGGTGACGGGCATGGAAACGCCGAAAGATTACTGCTACTATCTTAAGTACGACCCAGGCGGGGACGAAGAGCTTAACCAATTAATCGATGCGGTCACGGTCAATGAAACATATTTTTTTAGAGACCTGGACCAATTAAGTGATTTTAGCGAAGAGATTGTCCCGGCGATGATGAAGAACAAACGCGAGTGGGATTCAATCAGAATCTGGAGTGCCGGATGTTCAACCGGTGAAGAGCCTTATACCCTGGCCATGTTGTTGCTGGAGCATTCGCAAAAAATAGACGCCTCCCGGATAAGTATCATCGCTTCAGATATCAGCGACACCGTCCTGCGAGCCGCCCGGGAAGGCATCTATGACGATTACAGTGTCAGATATGTTTCCCCGTGGTTGCTTTTAAAATATTTCGACAAGGACCGCGATGGCCGGTATGTTCTTAAAGAGACCGTAAAAACTGTGGTGAAGTTCGCGCACATCAATCTGATGGATCCGTTCGCCACCGGCCGGGTCAAGGAGATGGACTGTATTTTCTGCCGGAATGTTATTTTGTATTTTGACGACGATGACAAAGAAAAATGCACCCAGTACTTGTATCGGGGCATGAACAAAGGTGGACATCTTGTTTTGGGGCGGGCTGAGAGTTTGGGGCGGATATCGAATTTATTTGATGTTGTCCGCCTGAAACGGACGACCGTATATGGGAAAAGCGGATCATGAGCCACCCTCGACGAACAACGCGTAACCAATAACAAACAACGAGCAACTATAGCGCTCAGAAGCGTCAGTTATGATCGTGTCAGGCATATATGTGAACCTCAACGCTTCACTCCGGTAAAAGGAGAAGGGAATTATGAAGAAGAGAATTTTGGCCGTGGATGACTCGCCCAGCATTCGCAAACTGGTGGAATTTAGTCTGAAGAGCACCGGTTTCCTAGTGGACACGGCTCAAAATGGTCAGGAAGCATTGGAATTTTTGGCTAAAGAACACTTTGACGCGGTGATTTTGGATATTAATATGCCCAAGATGGATGGGTTTGAATTTTTAAAAAGATTTCGGTCCCAAGCAGCCTTTAGGGAGATGCCGGTAATTATGCTGACGACTGAAGGGCAGGAGGAGGATAAGGAACGAGCCTTGGCCTTGGGAGCCAATCATTACATCGTCAAGCCTTTCAAGCCAACGGAACTCATCGCGGTGATGAAAAACATTTTTAAGTAACAAAAAAGAATCAGGGAGTAATCCTGACCAGGCATTCACATCACCGCCTGGCCCTTGGTTTGCCGGGAATAGGAGGGGCCTGAAATGACCGAGTTCGATTGTGAAGACCTTGACACCAAGTTGCTGGCCCAAATGTTTAATGATTTTATCGAAGAGTCCCACGAACATTTGGACCAGCTTAACCTGAATTTGGCCAAGCTGGAAGACAGTCCCGACGATGAAGAAATTATCAATGAGACTTTTCGGGCAATCCACACGCTGAAGGGGACAGCCGCCTTTATCGGTTTAGATCACATCAAAGGGTTGTCACATAAGATGGAAGACGTCTTTGATGGTATCCGCAAAGGAGAACTGGCGGTGACCGCCTCTTTGATCGACATGATGTATGAAGGGTTGGAAGTCCTGACCCTGCTGCGGGACAAGGCCGCGGCGAAGGATCCGATTGAAGTTGATATTTCCTGGATCGTCCAGAAACTGGAAAACGTCTTCCAGACGGAACCGGTGACGTCCTCGGACCAGAAGGTGGAATCCAAACCGGAAGAAGACTCGGTCAAGAGTCTGACCTGTGAGACCGCCGACCCGCAACCGGCGCCTCCCATTAAGCCGCGTACTTTTAGCGCAGAAACCATTCGGGTTTCGACCCAACGACTTGATAGCTTGATGAATATGGTCGGCGAGGTGATTACGGCCAGAAACCAACTAAATGATTTTTCAGCGCGGACAAGAAACGACGAACTGGCCTCGATTGCCGCCTCAATTGATCGTCTGACCCGCCAGATTCATAATGGCATTATGGGTGTCCGGATGGTGCCCATAGAGAAGCTGTTTAATAAGTTTCCCGGGGTGGTTCGGAACCTGGCCAGGGAAAACGGAAAGCAGGTCGAATTTGTCCTCTCCGGTGAGAATACCGAGTTGGATAAGACCATGATCGAGCATATCTATGATCCCATGATCCATCTTCTCCGGAATGCCGTCGACCATGGACTCGAATGTCCGGAGGTCCGTCTGGACAGGGGCAAATCCGCCACCGGCCAAATCCGGCTTTCCGCCCTCCAACAACAGAATAGTGTGACGATTCTGGTCGAGGATGATGGGCAGGGTATTGATCCCGCCAAAATGAAAAAGCAGGCCGTTCGGAATGGGCTAATCTCCAAAGAAGAGGCCCAGGTCATGACCGATGAGCAGGCTATCCGACTCATATTCATGCCCGGCTTCAGCAGCGCCGAAACGGTGACTGAGGTTTCCGGCCGGGGGATTGGGCTGGATGTGGTTAAAGAACAAGTCCAAAAGCTGCGTGGACTGGTGGACGTCCGAAGTGTTTTGGGCCAGGGAACCGTTTTCCAAATCCAGATGCCTTTAACTTTGACTATCCTACAGACTCTCCTGGTGGAAAGCGGAGGGCTGACCTATGGTCTGCCCCTAAATACGGTCTGTGAAACTCTGCTTATTACTGAAAAACAAATTAATACCATCGAGAAAGACGAAGTGGTCTTTATCAGAGGGGTGGCTTATCCTTTGGTCAGGCTGGCGTCTATTCTCTATGAAGGGCCGGAGTTTATGCCTATAAATGGCCATGTTCCCGTAGTCGTGGTGGGAATGGCCGAGAAAAGGGTGGCTCTGTGTGTTGATGAACTCCTGGGGAAACAAGAAGTGGTCATGAAAACGCTGGGCGATTATCTGGGTCGGGTAGAGGGAATAGAAGGGGCCTCGATCATGGCCGACGGAAGTGTCGCCCTGATCCTGGACGTGGAGGCGGCTTTGGGGAAGATTGGTTGAGGACATCATCTTATCCGATACTCTTATCTATATAGGGAGACTACAGCGATGGTTAATCTCGAAGACATGACGTTAAAGGCAAAAATCGGCAGTGGATTTGTGATATTGCTCCTTATTTCCATTTTTGTCGGGGGACTGGCCATCTGGGATATGGATAGGGTGAAAGAGAATCTGAACCAGCTCATGAGCGGATATATCCCGGAAGTGGATATCTCTAATAAATTTGAACGGAATGTCGTCCTAATGATGTTTAATATTAGAGGTTATGCCTTAAGCGGGGAGAAAGGGCTTCTGGCGGAGGGGAAAAAGCACCTTGATGCCGTTAAGGAGACTTTGGCCAGAGCCCGGGACCTGGCCGAAAGAAACAGGGGCCTGGTCAAATTAAGAGAAGGCACTGGAAAGGCCCAACAAAGGGTCTCCGAATATGAGCGGCTGGTCAATGAGACGGTGGAGATTCAAGATGTCCTGGACAAGGACCGGAAAATATTTGAGGCCAGCGCCGTCACCTATGCGGACAATTGTAATGAGCTGCTCAGGTATCAACAAGAAGCAATGGACCGGGAGCTTCAAGGACAACTTAATGCCGCCGGCATCCGGGAACGGTCAACTAAGATCATGACGATATTGGAAGTCTTAAAATTGGGCGATGGCGTCCGCATTCTAGACCTTAAATTCCAGGCAGTTCAAGATATCAAATATCATGATGAGGCGTTGAAAAATTTTGATAAGATAGAAAAGAAGTTAGAAGCAATGGAGGCCTTAATCCACCAGGAGATAAACAAGAAACGCCACGAAGCGATCCAGAAAGCGGTCCAGGAATATAAAAGATCGATGATCGAATTCAAAGATCATTGGCTGGCCCTCAAAAGGATTCGGATTGAGCGGGAAAAGACGGTCAATGATTTGCTTGAGGTCGCCAAAGAAACGTCTCTGGCCGGGATGGATCGCACCGTGGGCGCCACTCAACAGTCGATGGTGGAATTCTCCAACGCCAAAATGGCCGTCATTATCGGGTTGCTTATTGCGGTGGTATTGGGCGCGATTATGGCCGTCTTCATTACGGGAACGATTACCAGGTCGGTGGCCCGACTTGTCGATTCCACCAAAAGGGTAGGCGAGGGGGACCTGACGGTCCACGTGGAAGTGGAAAGTCGAGATGAAATCGGACTGCTGGCCTCAGCCTTCAGAGACTCAACCAGGTCAATGAGGGACATCGTGAAACGAATAGCCGACGGCACAACCAGGCTGTCTTCTTCGGCCACGGAAATTGCGGCGGCCATAGAGCAGATGAGCCGGGGCGCCGACGCCCAATCAGCCCAGATTCTAAAAACATCCTCGGCTATGGAAGAAATGTCCGTATCCATCCAAGAAGTATCCCGAAACGCCCATAACACATCTAACGCCGCCATTGCCGCCTCCAACACGGCCAGAGACGGTTTTCATAAAGTCAAAAGGACCGTGGACGGGATTAACAAGACCAATGATATGATCATGAAATTACATATCCGGACCCAAGAAATTGGTAAGGTGGTCCAGTTGATTGGAGAAATTGCCGTCCAGACCAACATCCTGGCCCTGAACGCCGCCATCGAAGCCGCCCGGGCCGGAGAACATGGCCGAGGCTTTGACGTCGTAGCCGAGGAGATTCGCAAACTGGCCCAGCGAACCTCGCAGTCAACCGGAGAAATCTCAACCAGCATTGAGGAAATCCAGAAGGAAACCGGGGAAGCGGCCAGGATCATGGAATCCAGCACTAACATGGCTAACGAAACCGGCCAGACCTTGGAAGAGATCGTGGAAGGGATCACCTCGACTGCCGATATGATTCAAATGATCTCCTCCACTTCCGCCCAACAGGCCAAAACCGCCGAGGAAATCGCCGACGCTTTCCAAACCATTTCCGGGGTCAGCCGGCAAACCGCGCAGGCATCTCAGGAATCCGCCAAGGCGACTCAGGACCTGACCAATTTGGCGGAGCAACTGAAAGAGGTCACCGAGAGGTTCCGCGTCTAAGCGAACCGGAGTCGGCGTCGACGGCGGAAATAGGGAGGAGACAGTTTTATGGAGGCAACCCAACCAGTCACAGAGGCGGCAGGTGCGTTGGGACCAGGCGGCCAAATATTAGAAGAGAATACCCCGGTCGATGGCCCGGTCGATGGCCCGGTCGATAGCCCGGTCGGAGTCACGACGATAGAGGATTCAGCCGCCGAAGAGCCTGGTCTATCAGGTTCAACAGGGGAAGGACTCCCGGCCGAACTCCACCCTGAACCGCCGCCGGACCCAAAACCCTCGTATAAATATGCCGGGGATACGGCCAGGATGGTGGTCTTCAAATTAGTCGGGCATGAGCATGCCTTGGATGTCCGTCGGGTCAAGGAGATATTGATGGCCGGGCAGATCTCCCCGGTGATCGAGGCTCCTGATTTTGTTGAGGGAGTGATCAAACTCAGAGGCCGGATCGTTCCCGTGGTGGATTTGAAAAAACGACTGCAACTACCTGCTGTCCCCAGGACGTATGAGGCCTGCATCATCATTGTCCGAATGCAGAAAAAGATGGTCGGCCTGCTGGTGGATTCAGCCTCCGAGCTTCTAAAGGTGCCGACTAGAGCCATTGAGCCTCCTGACAAAATGATCGGAGGCGTCAGGACCCGCTTCATTGACGGCGTGGCCTATCTTGACGATCGACTGCTGGTGATTCTCAATTTAGATGAGATATTGGCCATTGATGAAAAGGAATTGCTTGAGCTGGAACTTGAAAAAGATGGGGACCGGGAAAGAAAGGAATCGGCCCCAATAGAGACCGGCACCACTTTAACGGAAGAACAGGCAGACGACTATGACGGATGATATTCAGATCCAGGATGACGAATGGGAAGATGATTACGAGGATGGTCAACGGCTGCTCAACCTCAGGAAGATCGTGGCATTTGAATTGGATGATGAATTGTATGGCGTGGATATCGCCATGGTGGCCGAGATCATGCGCCTGGTTCCCATCAGAATTATTCCCCATGTTCCGAAATACATTTTGGGCCTGATCAATCTTCGGGGCAATATTTTGCCGGTGATTGATCTGAGAATCTGTTTTAAGCTTCGTCGAAAGGATTGGAGCCCCGAAAGCCGAATCATCATCATGAAGGGAGATTCGATGCTGGTTGGCGTGGCCGTAGATCATCTCTGGGAGATGTTTAGACTTTCTCCCGACGTATTTCAGCCTCCGCCACCGGGAGTAGCCAAGATCGATGCAGAATACTTCAAGGAAGTTGCTCCAATAGACAATCGGATGCTGATTGTTTTGGATATCAAAAGAATATTGAGCGATACCAAAAGAAAGTAGTATCTTTGAACGACCATCAACCTTGAAAGGACAGGGATCGACTTGAGCAAACAACCCCAAATCAGAGTGCTGGTCGTGGATGACTCCGCCTTTTTGCGTCGCCATATTCCGCTTATCTTGGAAAAGGATGCGACGCTCAAGGTTGTCGGGATAGCCGCCAATGGTCAAGAGGCCCTGGACATGACCAAAGAACTTCGACCGGATGTCATCACTCTGGATGTGATCATGCCGGTTATGGACGGGCTGGCCGCGCTCGCCCGGATCATGAAAGAAGTCCCAACCCCGGTGCTCATGGTCAGTTCGGCCACCCGCAAAGGAGCTGAACAGACCATTGAGGCTCTCTCGCTTGGGGCGGTCGACTATATCACCAAACCTTCCGGTCCCGTCTCCCTGGATATCGGTTTGATCGGAAAAGAACTTATCGAGAAAGTTAAGGCCGTCTATTTAGCAAAAATTAAGAACATCTCCAAAGTCAACGCCGCTTCGGAGAAATTCCGGAAATTAACCGAGGAGTTTTCCCAGGTGGTGCCGGTAAGTTCAATGCCGGATCCGAGCCCGATACCCAAAAAAGCAAAGATAGAATTGATTGGAGTCGCCGCCTCGACGGGAGGTCCCGCCGCCCTGCAAATCCTCCTGGGGGGGCTTCCTTCTCTGCCTGTCGGGATGGTCATCGTCCAGCACATAGTTGAGGGTTTTTCCCAGGCCCTGGCCGAGAGACTGAATAGTATTTCTCCGATGGAAGTAAAGGTCGCGGCCAGTCGCGAGCCGATTCTCCCCGGCGTCGTACTTCTGGCCCCGGCCGGGCAGCACCTGAAAGTTATCCGGGTAGGGGGAAAGCTCTATGCCTTTTTAGATAAGGAGCCCTACGACACCCTCCATCGACCTTCAGCCGACGTCCTGTTTTCCTCTATGGCTGAAATATGCGGCTCTAGTTCTTGTGCCGTGATCATGACCGGGATGGGAGAAGACGGGGCTATGGGGATTAAGAAAGTGAGAGACCGGGGCGGCGTCACGATGGCCCAGGATGAAGCCACCTCGCTCATATTCGGCATGCCCAAATCCGCCATTGCCCAAGGAGGCATCGACATCGTGTCGCCTTTGGATAGCATATCGAAGGAAATCCTTAAAGCACTCCAGGCTTGATGACCAAAGACGAAGATTATGAGCCGTTGTCATAGAAAAATACAGGACTAAGGAACCAGACAATATGCCTGATAACCTCACTGAGTTGGCCACCTTCCGAGAAATTTACGAACAATTAGTGACTCTGAAACACACCGTTTACTCTTGCACCGACATCTCCTCTGATCCGGAATCTCTGGCTATTTTGTTTTCTCAAAAAATTGCCCTGATAAAGGGGCGCATGCCCAATGCCGTGTGGCTGATTGAAGGCACCACCCGAGCTGTAGAAATTGCCTTAAACGGTAAAAGGGTTAGTGCCGGCCAACGTCGGGAGCTGTCTTTAGAGCACGATGTGTTACGTTGTGTCATTGCGGAACAAACCGTCGTGTGGGCAGCGAGTCTCGTATCAGCCAGGGAAGTGTTTGTTCCTTTTCAATCGCCCGTACTTTTTCCGATTAAGAACGGCCGAACGGTCTTGGGCTTTTTGGTGATAGATTTAGTCAGGCCCAATGAAGCTGATTTGCTTCAGTCAATTGCCCATTTTGCCGGTTTGATTTTTGCAGCCGGCCGCCTTTATCAGGAGGCAGAAGCACAACGGAAGGAGTTGGAGGAGCAAAAAGAAGTATTGAGCGAGACGACCGAACTCTTGCTGACCCAGCACGGGCTCATGGTCTCACTCCATAACGCAGCTCTGGATTTTGCTAAGGCCAATGACCCGACTCAGGTCTTGCAGCTCGTGACGGAATTATTGGTCACCGAGTTTGGAGCCAGCCGGGCCGCGGCATTTCTTTTGAGTCAGGATTCTCAAGAGATGATTGGCGTGTCGGAAAAAGGTGGGTTGAAGGGAATTGAAGGTCTGAAGCTGCCCTGGGAAAAAGAGGCAACCATTGGGCAAGCCATGAAATCGAAAAGAATTTTGGGGCATATGGATCATCCCCAGACTCTGGTCCTGGGCCCTAATGAACTGACCAACTGGATCATCTTTCCCGCCAAAGGCAGAGAGCATATTCTGGGGGTGGTGATCGCGGAAGTTGAGTCCGTGGAAAACCTGGACCCGATGGCCATCCTGGTGCATAACGCCAGTATGATGCTCGAAACCCTTTTGATGTTGGAGATGCAGAAACGATTATCAATTATAGATTGTCTGACCGGCCTGCATAATCACCGCTATTTCGTGGAGCGATTTCAGGTGGAATTCTCCCGGGCTAAACGATATTTGACCCATCTGACCCTGATCATGGCTGATCTTGATTATTTCAAGCAGGTTAACGATGCCCATGGCCACGCTGTGGGTGACCAGGTCCTGAGGGAGGTGGCCGGAAGGATGCAGGATAAACTCCGTGATTCTGATATTATTGCCCGTTATGGGGGTGAGGAGTTTGTGGCTCTTCTGCCCGAGACTGATATTGAATCTGGAAGGACCGTCGCCGAAAAGCTGAGACGAGCCATTTGCGAAACACCGATTGAATCCGATGCCGGGTCTCTCCACATTAGTATAAGTCTGGGAGTGACCAGTTACCCTGGGGCAGGGGTTGAGTCCAGAGAAGTCATGTTCAAAAAAGCCGATCAGGCTCTCTACCTGGCCAAGCAGGCCGGCCGAAACAGAGTCATCGCGTTGCCGGCCCTAACACCACCCACCCCAGGCGGCGAACCGAATCAGCGAGCCAACCCCTTGACTACATGACAAATACTACCATAATTTGACTCCAGTAACTCAGTGACCACGACATCGTTTCCACTCGGTTCCGCCTGTTTGGGGTCCTCTGTCACTCCGCTTTTGGCCGGGCCAACGTATGGGAAGGACGAAATGAAATTAGCCATGGTGGGTTTAGGACGAATGGGGATGAACATGGCCAGACGGCTGCTGCAACGCGGCCATGAAGTGGCGGCCTACAACCGCACCCCGGAGAAGACCGACGAAATAGTCAAAGCAGGTGCCACCGGCGTCTATGCCCTGGATAATCTTCCGGTCATTCTCGCCCCGCCGCGCCTGGTCTGGTTAATGCTGCCCGCCGGCGCGCCGGTCGACCAACATTTGGAGCAACTGGCCGGAATTCTCTCGGCTGGAGACACGGTGGTGGACGGTGGTAACACTCATTATAAAGACGATATTCGCCGGAAAGCAATATTATCAGGTAAATCCATCAACTTCATGGACGTGGGAGTGAGTGGCGGCATCTGGGGGCTACAGGAAGGTTATTGCTTAATGATCGGCGGCAGTCGGGAGAGTTACCAGGCGCTTGAGCCTGTTTTTGAATCTCTCGCCCCGCCGGATGGATATCTCTATTGTGGACCCACCGGAGCGGGCCATTTTGTCAAGATGGTTCATAATGCCATAGAATACGGAATGATGCAAGCTTATGCCGAAGGTTTCGACATCCTGGATAAGTCACCCTACCGGGACTCACTCAATTACAGTCGGTTATCTCATCTCTGGAACCGGGGCAGCGTCATTCGATCCTGGCTCCTGGAACTGGCCGAGTCGGCCTTTGCCCAAGATCCGGGGCTCGATGCGATTCGAGGATATGTGGATGATTCCGGTGAAGCCCGGTGGGCGGTCGACCAGGCCATGGAATCCGGCGTTCCGGCCTATGTGACCGCCCTGTCTCTTTTTGCCCGGTTCCGGTCTCGTGATCCGGACTCGTTCGCAGATAAAGTTCTGGCCGCGCTCCGGCGCGAGTTCGGTGGGCATGCGGTCTTGGCGGCGGAAAAGCCGGACATCGATTGAGGTCTCTCCGATGATCAAGGACCCTCACGAGATAAAGATCTATTCCGACCCGGATGAACTCGCAGCAAGCGCGGCGGAACGGTTTGCCCAGGGCGCTGAAAAGGCGGTGGCGGAACATGGGCGTTTCTGCGTGTGTCTCTCCGGCGGCTCAACTCCCAGGGAGATGTACATCAGGTTGGCTGAAGATCCCTGGCGGGACCGGGTGCCCTGGCCGGCCGTTCACGTGTTCTGGGGGGATGAGCGGTGCGTCCCGCGGGACCACCCTGACAATCTTTATGCCATGGCCTGGGAATTGCTCTTATCCCGGGTGCCGATACCGGCTGAAAACATTCATCGGATGTTGGGTGAGGCTGAGAATCCGGAGGCCGCGGCTGCGGCATATGAAGATCTGCTCAGAGAATTCTTTGGTCTGAAAATTGGCCGCTACCCTCGTTTTGACCTGATCCTGCTGGGTCTGGGGGCCGACGGGCATATGGCCTCCTTGTTTCCCGGAACAGCCGGCCTAAAAGAGACGCAGCGTCTGACTGTGGCCAATTATGTCCCGGCCTTGAACGCCTGGCGACTGACCTTGACCCTCCCGGTGCTTAATCACGCGGCCCAGATCATGTTCCTGGTCGCCGGTGCCAGCAAAGCCCAGATTGTCCGCTCTTTATGGGGCCGGATCGGCGAAGAGCAAAGTTTACCGGCTGGCATGATCAATCCACAGTCCGGCCGCGTGCTCTGGCTGCTCGATCAGGCTGCGGCCAGTCTATTGGAACCGACCGATTTCGGCTCGGCTGAGGAGTCACATCAGACACGGTCATAATTGACTCTTCGACGTGTGCGCTTACCCAGGGTGGCACTTCGTTGACCCTGGGCTAGATTGTTTTTCCCCTACGGGGAAATGGGTTTAGTCAATCGGAACGAGGTGATTTGCCTTGAATATCCATTGCCGGGGCTAAGCTCACCATTGACCAGGCCACCATTCTAATACCCTGTAAGGGTTACCCAATCTAGCCCAGGGTCAGCGAAGCGCCACCCTGGGTATAAGGTTCCAATACGCGCAGCACCCTTAACTTAATGATATTAACCCGCAACCAGCAACAGGAGGACTCATGTCCGATCATAAATTGGACGAGCTTTGTATCAACACCTTGCGTTTTTTATCGGCGGACGCGGTTCAGAAGGCCAAATCCGGTCACCCCGGCCTGCCGCTGGGCGCGGCTACCATCCTCTACGTCATCTGGGATCGCTTTCTCAAAATTAATCCCCAAGATCCAGCCTGGGCGGACCGAGATCGGTTTATTTTATCCGCCGGTCACGGATGTGCTCTCCTGTACGCCATGCTGCACCTGACCGGTTTTGATCTCCCGTTAGCGGAACTGCAACGATTTCGTCAGTGGACCAGCCGAACCCCCGGCCACCCCGAGTACCGCCACACACCTGGGGTGGAAGCCACAACCGGGCCGTTGGGCCAGGGATTAGCCAATGCGGTGGGGATGGCCGCGGCCGAGGCGTCTCTGGCGGCGCGGTTTAATAGACCCGGATATAACCTTGTTGACCACTTCACCTATGCCGTGGCCAGTGATGGCGATCTCATGGAAGGCGTGGCCTATGAAGCTGCGTCTCTGGCCGGACATTTGCGGCTGGGTAAATTGATCGTATTCTATGACAATAATCACATGACCATAGAAGGCGGTACCCGGCTGACATTCAGCGAAGACCGAACGGCCCGGTTCGCGGCCCTGGGTTGGCATGTTCAAGAGGTGGCTGACGGAAATGATGTGGCGGCCCTGGATGCGGCCATCCAAGAGGCCCGGCGGGTGACGGATCGGCCTTCCTTCATTTCCGCCCTGACGCATCTGGGGTACGGTAGCCCGAACAAACAAGATACCGCGGCCGCGCATGGGGAACCATTGGGTCAGGAAGAACTGCGCTTAACTAAGCAGAACCTGGGCTGGCCGAAGGAACCGGCTTTCCATATCCCGGCCGAGGCTCTGACCCATCTTCGCCTGGTCGGGACTCGAGGCGAAGCCCGGCAACGGGCCTGGACCGCCCTTTTCCAGGAGTATGCCGCTAAATTTCCGGATTCCGCGGCCGAATTCCAGCGAATCGGGGCAGGCCGATTACCCCAAAACTGGGGTGAGGATTTACCGAGATTCGCACCCGACTCAGGCCCGATGGCTACCCGGACGGCCTCGGGAAAAGCCTTGAATGCCATCGCCCGTCATGTCCCGGAACTGATGGGTGGATCGGCTGACCTGGCCCCCAGCACCGTAACCTTGATCGACGGGGCCGGAGATTTTGGACCGGAGAACCTGGCCGGACGAAACGTGCATTTTGGGGTCCGGGAACACGCCATGGGGAGCATCCTGAACGGCCTGGCCCTCCATGGCGGCTTTATTCCTTATGG
>JADFXK010000460.1 GCA_015233625.1 Deltaproteobacteria bacterium
AAGACCTGGGCATTAAGCTCGAAAGCATCAACCTGAGCGACCTGGGCCAGGCCCGGCGGATAGCCATCGACAAAGACAACACGACCATCGTCGAAGGGGCCGGCGCCAAAGAGGCGTTAGAAGGCCGTGTTCGCCAGATCCGCAGCCAGATCGAAGAAACCACCTCCGACTACGACCGGGAAAAGTTGCAGGAACGCCTAGCCAAGCTCATCGGTGGTGTGGCCGTAATTAACGTCGGCGCGGCAACGGAAACCGAATTGAAAGAAAAGAAAGCCAGAGTTGAAGACGCCCTGAACGCCACCAGAGCAGCCGTAGAAGAAGGCATCGTGGCCGGCGGTGGGGTAGCTTTCATCCGGGCTTTGACCGCACTGAACGACCTTAAGCTGGACGGCGAAGAGCAACTCGGCGTAAATATTATTCGTCGGGCCATCGAAGAACCCGTTCGTCAGATTGCCGATAACGCGGGCGTCGAAGGTTCGGTCGTCGTTGAAAAAGTCAAAGCCGGTACCGGGGCTTATGGTTACAACGCCGATAAAGACGTGTTTGAAGATATGATCGAAGCCGGCGTCATCGACCCGACCAAGGTGACCCGCTTTGCTTTGCAGAACGCCGCGTCGGTGTCCTCCTTATTGTTGACCACGGAAGCCATGATTGCCGAGAAGCCTAAGAAGGATTCCGGAATGCCGGCTATGCCTGGTGGCGGCGGTATGGGTGGCATGGGTGGTATGGGTGGCATGGGTGGCATGGGTGGTATGGGTGGCATGGGCGGAATGATGTAATTCTTGCCCATACAACCAGTCTATTGAAGGCTCCCGGATCGGTCCGGGGGCCTTTTCACCTATGGGGTCAGGATTTAATACCGAAAAAGATGTTTTTGTTTTAGTTAGTCTTTTAAATAAGTTAATGTGATGTGTCGGCCCTTCCATCTATTGCTCCGAAGGTAACAATGAACGAATTTACCATGTTGAGATCCAAGGCGAAAGCTATTGCAGATGATATGCAGAAGAATGCTACCCTTTTCCGTACAATAATTCCTTCCGTTATGAAGCTTAATTTCTTGATTAATACAGAAATAGTCCCTAAGAAGTTGGAGTTGAAAATATTGATGATGGATATAAATAAATTTTATAAGGAATATCACGAAAATAATAGTAAACTTCATATAACGTATGGTCCAAACCCTGAAATAAGCAGTACAGGTTTATTAGCCCAGGATATTACTAGCCTTATAAATAAAATAATGCGTTTAGATAATAATGTACTTGAACAATCCTACCAAGTAGGTCTTCCTGTACAATCCAGCGTCACACCGATTACCGGCAAAAAATCCGAACAATGTGTCTTCATTGGCCATGGGAGAAGCAAGCTGTGGTTCGAGTTAAAGGTACACCTCATGGGGGAGCTCAAACTTAAGACTATAGAGTTTGAATCAGAATCACGAGTAGGGGAATCAGTTGTCCCTATTCTTGAGAAGATGCTTGATGAGGCTACTTTTGCCGTTATCGTTATGACAGCAGAAGATGAGACGGAAACGGGGGGCTGGCGAGCCCGCCAAAATGTAATTCATGAAGTTGGTTTGTTCCAAGGTCGCTTGGGCTTTAGCAAGGTTGCCATTCTCATGCAAAATGGAGTTGAAAGATTCTCGAATATTGACGGCTTACAGTATATTCCATTTGATGGTGATAAGATTGACCATGCTTTTGATAAGTTGCGGCAAACCCTTAAACGAGAAAAAATAATAGAGTAAGAGAAGCATGTTCTGTTATACTGTGAACGGGCATAATTGGCACTTTTGAAAGTGCCTGTTTCTGCTGGATTAAATCCCGTACCCAGGGTCAGCGAAGCGCCACCCTGAGGCGGAATCAAAAAGCGCCAATTACGCCCGTTCTAAGTATAGTTCCTTATATTTTGAGGCCAGACACTATCCGCTCAATGTTGGGCGCCGATCATCGGGCAAGGCTGAATTTAGTTCGTCTTGGCGGTTGGTTCTTGGTCGGCGTCAATGTCAATGTTTCATGGAGGGATATCAGTGATTGAAATCAGAGAGTTGTGCAAAAATTTCGGGACGTTTCCGGCTCTGACCAACATTTCTTTTGAAGTCAACCGGGGGGAGATTCTGGGTTTCCTGGGCCCGAACGGGGCCGGGAAGACCACGACCATGAAAATCATCACCTGTTACATGCACCCCACCCAGGGTGACGTACTGGTGGACGGAATCAGCGTCTATGATGATACCATGGCGATTCGGCAGAAGATCGGTTATTTGCCGGAAAGCAACCCCCTGTACATGGACATGTCGGTGGTGGAGTATTTGAAGTTTATTGCCCAGGTCAGAAACATCCCCTACTCGAAGGTGAAAGACCGGCTGCGGCAAATCGCCACCACTTGCGGACTGACCGAGGTGTTGGGGCAGACCATCGGGACCCTGTCCAAGGGTTATCGGCAGCGGGTGGGCCTGGCTCAGGCCATGGTTCACGACCCGGATATCCTGATCCTGGACGAGCCGACTTCCGGCCTGGACCCGAACCAGATCGTGGAAATCCGGAACCTGATCAAAACCCTCGGCCGGGAAAAAACGGTCGTCTTGTCTACCCATATCTTACCGGAGGTGGAGGCCACCTGCGACCGGATTATAGTCATTGATAAGGGAGCCATTGTGGAAGACGGCTCGGTCGCAGAATTGCAGGCCAGATTTCAGGGCGCCGAGAATATATTCTTCACCGTCAAGGCCGGCAATGATGGAGTGGAAGACAAACTCCGGAGTCATTTTGCCAGGTTGCATGTCGAAAAAAGAGGGCAACCGGCGGACGGCACCTGGGAGTTCACTCTTTCGGCTAAGGAGCGGGTGACCGGGCAGGATCTCCGGGAAGACGTTTTTGCCTTCGTCGTTTCCCAAGGCTGGATTCTTTTGGAGATGACCCGGTCCGAGACTTCTTTGGAAGAAATATTCCACAAATTAACCCTTGGTCAACCCAACAACTGACGCTTGGTCCGGCCCGGCTGAGCAGTTCGGCGGTCCGGTTCGTCGGCTTAACGGTCCTCAACATCGTCAGTCACCAGTTACGGAGGGAAGCGCCAAATGTCAAACATCAGTGCAATTTTTTGGCGAGAGTTCAAAACTTACTTTAACTCGCCCATCGCTTATATAGTTATTCCGCTATTTTTGATCATCACCGGCTGGTTCTTTTCCAGTTCCCTGTTCCTTATGAACCAGGCCTCGCTCCGCCAAATGTTCAGCGTTATCCCCGCCATCTTCATCTTTTTTATCCCCGCGGTGACCATGCGCCTGATAGCAGAAGAAAAGAAAAACGGGACGTTTGAAATCCTGGCCACCTTACCCACGACCGACATGGAGATAGTCGTGGGCAAG
>JADFXK010000461.1 GCA_015233625.1 Deltaproteobacteria bacterium
CGTGGAGGATTCCGGCGAAGCGACACGGTCATCCGCCCAGACGACCGGCAGGGCCAGGCAGGGGTTAAAGAGACACATAACCAGCATGCAATAGACGAAACTATTACCCATCCGCCCCTGGTAACGGTTGAACCTCAGGTAATGCTTTATCATTTTGCCCTCAACGGTGTAAAAATCAGTTGTGCTCCAAGCTTATCTGGATCCAGGCCCAAAGTCCACGACTGATGGAAACAACACAACTGTAAGAGGGAGTCTATCGGTTCCGTTCCATCTGGACGGAGACCAGGCGTTACAGCCTCACTTGAGAAACGGCTATGGAGTGAAACCGACATAGATGACAGGTACGGATGCGCTACTTACCTATAAATATTCCTCCTAAAGCCTGAGCGTGGACCCTGTCTCACCAATTCAATGCCCGACCGAAAGCAGCCTCATATCGGTACCCGATGGTGTCGCGTGTGGCCCGGTATTCCTGGGTCCCTTGAACCTCCACGGCGAAGCTGGCCAGCACCGCCCCTAACCGGGCAGCGTCCACAGTGTCCATTCCTTCTTTTAACCCTTTGAGTAACCCGGCCCGATAAGTGTCACCTGCACCGGTGGGGTCGACCACCCGATCAGGCGGAACCGGACAAATGGCAATCCTGTCCTTGGCGTTAAAGACCTGCGAACCATTTTCCCCCATGGTGACGATAACCGTCCCGGTCCGGGCGATGATGTCCTCCTGTGTCAATCCGGTTATTTTCATCGTCATTTCCAGCTCGTAATCATTGGAAATGAAGATCGCCGCACCGGTCAAAGCGTCCACCAAGGCCGGACCCGACCAGGCCGTAAGGGACTGGCCTGGATCGAAAATATAAGGTAAACCGCTTGACCGGCAGGACAGGGCGTAGTTCTTCATATCATCGAGGTTGCCGGGAGCGATGATGCAAATGGATTGCTTAGCGTCTTCACGAGAGAAATCATAGGCTGTCGAATACTTCATAGCCCCCATGTTAAATCCGGTAATCTGATTGTTCAACTGGTCAGTGGTGATATAGGCACCGGCAGTTAATTCCTCTGGCACCAGTCGAATACTCTCATCAGACAATCCTTGCTCTTTGATGTGGGCCCGATAGATGTCAAAATCCCGCCCTGCCGCTGCGACAATTATAGGTTTTTCACCCAACTGGACCAGCCCGTAAGCGATATTTCCAGCCGTGCCGCCGAAACGTTCAATCACCCCGCTCACGGCAAAACAAACATTAAGTACATGAATTTTTTCTGGTAAGATATAATCTGAGAATTTTCCAGGGAAATCCATGATTCGATCATAGGCCAGGGACCCAGAAACAAAAATTTTCATACCTGTCACCTTCATGGGAGTCGGAATTAAAATTCTACGTTTTCCGTATAGTTATTATCAAACTTGGTCCGGAACAAGACCTTCAAAACATAATAGAAAGAGTAATCAGCAACTAGTCTGTCGGCTAAAATCTTACTTCTACTACCTTGTATCACATAGCTCGTCAAAAATTAACGAAAATAATAGGAAGTGCCAAAAAAAAGAATAAATCAGAAAAGATTATTAAAATCAATTTAATAAGGCTAATAGTTGAACGGACAAGACCATGCCTCAAGCCTGATTCTGAGTATCACCGGCCAGATTAAGCACATCAGCCATATCATGGGGCGGCGCAGCCTGGAAGGCCAGGACCTGATGAGTAACCGGGTGAGTCAGTTGTAACCGGCAGGAGTGGAGCATCTGGCGCTCTAAGACCTTTACGGCTTGCTTCAGATGTCCCTCAGGCAATCTGGCCGCGAGCTTTTTGGGGCCGTAAACCGGGTCTCCGACGACCGGATGTCCAATTTCGGATAGGTGGACCCTGATCTGGTGCGTCCGGCCGGTTCTCAGATTGACGGATAGCAGGGTTAAACCGGCCGGAAATATTTCTTTGACTCGCCACAATGTCATGGCAGTCCGGCCGCCGCTTTCAACGCACGCCATCTGCTTGCGCTTATAGGGATGGCGACCGATGGGCCGGTCAATCGATCCTTCAACCTGAGGCAGGGTTCCGTATACCAGGGCCAAATAGGTCTTACTAACCTCGCCTTCCTTGAACTGCCTGGACAGTTCAACATGGGCCAAGTCTGTCTTGGCCACGACCATGACCCCTGAGGTGTCTTTATCTAGACGATGAACAATGCCAGGCCGTTCCACTCCACCGATCCCCGATAAAGATCGACAATGAAAAAGCAGGGCATGAACCAAGGTCCCAGAGGAGTGCCCGGCAGCCGGGTGGACGACCAGGCCCGGCGGCTTGTTGATTACGATCAGGTGGTCATCCTCAAAGAGAACTTCGAGAGGGATATCTTCAGGTTGGGTTTGAGAAGGTTGAGGGGGAGGAATCGACAGGGCAACACAGTCATTGGGCTTGACCAGGGTGCTCGGTTTAGGCGAGCTACCATTGATCAAAACGTGACCTTCTTCGATCAGGTGCTTCACCCGAGAGCGCGTCAGGTCCGCCATGACCGCGGATAGATAAGCGTCCAGGCGCTGACCGGCTGCAGTAGAAGAAACTACAAAGACGTGGTGAGCCATAATGTTTAAGAAATCAGCCGCAGCCGGCCTATTCGCATGAAACTCCTCCGACAATTCAGGGTGCGGGTTGGCACCTCCCCTGAATTACCGGTTAGCCGCCGCCACCCAAAGGTAAGGGGACTGGAAAACCTTCTCCCAGCCGGGTCATTTTGTTTTTATCCCCTTGACCTTTGGGCCAGTCAGGAACTGGAGCAGATATAACATGGGAGGTAGCAGCGGATAGTGCCCGAACAGGTCGAACGGCTAGCTCATTGTGGGGGAATAGGTCTGAAAGATATTCATAATATCATTTTCGATTACCGCCTCCTCAGTTCTTTTGGCAATGGACAGCTCCTTAACCAGCAGGCTCCTGGCCGTGTCAAACATCTTCCGTTCGCCGAATGATAATTCCTTGTCTTCCTTGAGAGCGAACAAATCTCGGAGCACCGCGGCGACCTCAAAGACAGAACCGGTCTTGATTTTTTCCATATATTCCCGGTAGCGACGATTCCAAGACTGGGTTTCACTGTCCATATTCTTTTCTCTAAGGATGTCATAGACTCGGGGTACCTGGCCCTCATCAATAACCTGTCGGAGTCCGACGTTCTGGACGGAGGTGGTCGGGATCATTATGATCATATCGTTTTCGAGTATACGCATGATGAGGAATTCCTGATCAAAACCAGATATTTCCTTATATTCAATAGACTGTATCACGCCGACGCCGTGGGCTGGATAAACCGCTAATTCACCGACTTTAAACATGGTTCACTCCCATTAAGGTTGTTTTTGACAA
>JADFXK010000462.1 GCA_015233625.1 Deltaproteobacteria bacterium
CGAGGAAGCCGCCACCTCAGCCCGGAGGACCGTTTATTATGGATTGCGCCGGTATCGGCAGACCCAACCCGACCGGGGAACCAGGCTCCTGGCCGAATTGAAGGCTCTCGATCCAGCCGGGCCGGCTCGAAAACGAGACGAACTGGCCGCCGAACTGGCCGGGCTCCACGTCAGCATGGCCGAGCGAACGGCCGGCTTGGGTCTGTTCTATGATCAACTGTTTGCATTGATCGGTCAGCCGCTCACGGTCCTGGACGTGGGATGCGGGGTCCACCCCCTGGTGTTTCCATTTGATGGTCAAGGTGGTGCGGTGGAGTCTTATCTGGCCGGAGACAAAGATGCCCAGGCCATAGCCGCGGTCAAGGCCTACGCCGCGGCGCGTTCCGACGGCCGGCTTCAGGGCCTGATCTGGGACTTAGCCGAGGGGTGGACGGCCATCAACCAGGCCGGCTCGTCACAATGGTTCGATGTCGTATTCATGTTTAAACTGATCCCGCATCTGGCCAGACAGCAGCCCCAGCTCTTACCCGTCGCGGCTCAAGCCCCGGGGCGACTTCTGGTTATCACGGCGTCGAGACAATCTTTGACCAAGAAACAATCGATTGAAAGAAGGGAACGGGCTGTCTTGCACCGTTTCGTTAGGCTGACCGGGCGGCGGGTGATGGGCGAATTTTCGGTGGGAGAAGAATTCGGATTCGTCCTGGAATGAAAGAAGAAGCAGTATTCCGAAAAGATATTTCTTACTTTAAATAACAAACCGTACGGTAATGAATCATGGGGCTTTTTGAAAAAATCAAAGAATTTGTGGGAATAAAGTCAAAGGAAACATTTGATGTCACAAGAATGTCACCTTCCATTGATGAGGTGTTCAAAAGCATTCTTATGCAAGTGACGGCAGCTATGTTTGACAAGAAGAAGAAATATATTCTGGACCAAAAAGTAGAAATATTTAAGTGGAATAGGGCCGGGTATGTGGCCTTAAAGCTTACGAATGAACTTCCTGAGGCCATCTTGCAGCGCATCCAAGAGGTTCGAATTGACGAGAAGGAACATCAAATAAAGTTGGCTGTAAAGAAGTTTAATGGTGAAATGCTGTATTGTATTATGACCAGTTATTTTCGGGAACCACGGGCCCGAAAGTTCTTTTGTGTTGAAGAAGAAAAAGCGGGGCAACTGGTAAAGATATTTCACGGCAGTCGAATCTCGAATAGACAGCATGTAACTGTAGTTGGAATCAATGGAGATGGTGCCATCATTATCCCCAAAAAGGGACATAAATGGCACGAAGGTTTTTTGGAGAACATTGTAATAGTCTTCTGTTTTGAAGAGAATAGGCGATTGCAGCGTGTCGAATACCACTTGAAAGCCCGTGTCGCCGGTAGAAAGAACAGAAGCGATCCAACTTTGGTGATCTCATTTGAAGTTTCTGCCAAGGATCAGTATATTCGAGATGCGGTTATGGCAAATATTCAAAAAATTGAAATGATGTTGAATGCCGAAAAGAAAGGCTATGGAAGACAAGAAGTCATAGTAGATACTGGTGAAAGCAGAGTTAGTCCGATACAAAAGGGCGAAGCGCGGGTAAAACTTGAAGGTAAGAGTAAACATGATCCTAATTTTGCCAGAAAATCAGTGGAGGAGTTACGAAAAGGACCGAAAAATTACCCATATGGTTCCTCGCAGCGGTAACCCCAAAATATTATCAAGATAGACGCTCTGTTTTATGTAAATCGCCCCGGCCACAAGGCTGTCGGATCTGCCTTTAAGGCAGAGGACGCGGATATGTTAGGGGAATGTGCAGGAGATGGAAGAAGACCTGCACGACCTTATGCCTTTTTCCCTGAGCCGTCTGCGTTATGCTTTTCTCGAAAACAGGCAAGGAAGAACACATCAGGAGGGGACCATGGCTAAGGACACTGTCGGACTTAAGAGGATCAGTGAGGTTTGTTGGGAAATCCCAAAGACCGCGAAGATGCTGGTGCCCGGCCGGATCTATGCCAGTGAGGCGATGATTCCCGACATCTTGCGCGACGCCACCCTGCAGCAGGTCGCCAATGTAGCCCAACTACCTGGGATAATAAAATATTCATACGCCATGCCGGATATGCACTGGGGATATGGATTTCCCATTGGGGGGGTGGCCGCCTTTTCCATGGATCAGGGTATAATTTCACCCGGCGGAGTAGGTTACGATATCAATTGCGGCTGCCGGTTGCTTAGAACCAACCTGATGGCCGAAGATATCAAGGGAACTCTGCGGGAGCTGGTGCTGGCTCTGTTCCAGAATGTCCCGTGCGGCGTGGGCTCCACGGGTTCCGTCAAGCTGTCCCAGGCTCAGACCGCCCAGGTGTTGTCCAAGGGCTCGGCCTGGGCGGTTAAACAGGGATATGGGTTGGCCGAGGACCTGGAGCGGACCGAGGACCAGGGGGCGATGCCCACGGCTGATCCGGAGGCGGTCAGTGACCGGGCCTACAAAAGAGGGCATGATCAACTGGGCACCTTGGGATCGGGCAATCATTTCCTGGAAATCGGCGTCGTGGATAAGGTGTATGATTCGGCTGCGGCCGACGCCTTTGGCTTGCGGAAAGATATGGTCACGGTGTTGATGCACTCCGGCTCCCGGGGCCTGGGGCATCAAGTCTGCGATGATTTTCTGGCTGAGATGAATCAGGAATCCCATCGACTGGGATTGGAGTTACCGGACCGGCAACTGGCCTGCGCCTTGCTCGGTTCTCCGCTGGCTCGACGCTACCTGGGCGCCATGGCTGCCGCGGCTAATTTTGCCTGGGCCAACCGGCAGGTCCTGACTTATCTCATCCGGGAGGCATTTGAGGCAACCTTGAAAGCCGGCCCGGCCCAACTGGGCATGCAACTGGTTTACGACGTCTGTCACAATATTGCTAAGATAGAATCCCACCTGGTGGAAGGGACGGCGCAACCTGTCTGCGTTCACCGCAAAGGCGCCACCCGATCGCTGGGACCGGGCCATCCCGGTTTGCCGGAAATCTACCGGAAAAGCGGGCAGCCGGTATTGATCCCGGGCGACATGGGCACCCATTCCTACGTTTTAAAGGGGACAACCAGGGCTGCCGAAGAGACCTTTAGCAGCACCTGCCACGGCGCGGGACGGGTCATGAGCCGCACCCAGGCTAAGAAAGCGGCCAAAGGGCGGGCCATCGGTCGGGAACTGGAAGATAGAGGGATCATCGTCCGGTGGACCGGGCGGCACACCCTGGCCGAAGAGATCCCGGAGGCCTATAAAAATGTTTCAGAAGTAGCTGAAGTGGTGGACAAAGCCGGCCTGTCAACTAAGGTGGCCCGGCTGCGGCCGTTGGGCGTGGTCA
>JADFXK010000463.1 GCA_015233625.1 Deltaproteobacteria bacterium
AAATATGTTATGTTTATTTCGAAATAGTTGAACGCAATATACCTCGAACGGTCATGACGATCCCTTTTCCTGAAGAAGTGGTAGCCGGTTACTAATTACCGGTTTTTCAACGAGAAACCAGCAACGAGGAACCAGCAACAAGGGTGTCTATCTGGCGATGCGAACCAGTCTAAATCCGGAGTCCTGGTCGCGGCCGTCGGGTCGACCCCAGCCGCGATGGGAACACCGGACATCAGCCGCCAGGCTAAACCAATATCCGCCCCGCATGATCCGATAACCAGTATTGTTTTCCAGGCAAACCGGGTCTTTCTCCAGCGCCGCGGGACGACCGTAGAAGTCCTTGTCATAACAGTCGAGACACCATTCCCAGACGTTTCCGCTCATGTCATGGAGGCCCAGGTCGTTTGGTGACTTGGTGCCGACCGGATGAGTGCTTTTGCCACTATTGCGCCGATACCAGGCCAACCTGTTCACATCTCGACCGCCGGCATACCCCTGTTTCCGGCCCCCGCTCCGGGCAGCATACTCCCATTCCGCCTCGGTGGGCAACCGAATTTCGTACCTGGTACCAGTCAATGTTTTAAATTTGTTAATAAACTCTTGAGTATCATCCCAAGAGACGCGTTCCACCGGGTAATTATCCCCCTTTTTAAATAACGACGGATTAGAGTCCATTACCTGTATCCATTGCCCTTGGGTCACCGGGTACTTGGATATCCAGAAACCACTTACTTCGGCCAGGTGGACGGGGCGTTCATGTCCCTCACAACTACTGGTCCAACTACCACAACCCATGGCAAATTTGCCCCCGTTGACCCAGACGAACTCTATTCCGGTGATCTGGTCCATCCACAGATCATCCGCCCGGTAGGAATCTCGAAGTATCTTCTTAAGCAACAACAAAGCAAAAGTCAACCCGACCAACAGCGAAAACAAAATGACAATAGGTCGCCAGGTGGACGGATGAGCTGAAGATGGACTCTTCTGAACACCGGTGGCCACTCGTTCCGGGACCGGCTGAGGCTCCGCTCCCTGGACTTCCGACCGGACCGTGACCACCTTCGGCCCCAGCACCAGCCCGCAAAGGAAGGCCCCTGGCGGTTCCTCCCAAAAAGATATCCCGTCTGCGCGTTCGGTTTGAGTCAGACTGACGACTAACAAAATTACTGTCGCCACAAGAATATGTGGTATCCCGATCCTCGGGCCGTGAAAAAACAAGGATGGCCGCCCTCACAATGGAGTTAACTCACAAGTACGTTGCCTATAATTCCATGATCTCGTCCGGAAATTGGGTCAGTTTAACCAAGCCGTCCGAGTCTACCCAAAAGGTATTCTCTATCCCGGCCATCCCCTGACCGGGAAAAATAAATTTCGGTTCCAACGCGACCACCATTCCCGACTCCAACCTCCGGTCGAAGCCCCGGCCGAAGATGGGCCATTCATCCAATTCCAGGCCCACCCCATGGGCCACAAACGGGACGTTCCTGGGGTAGCCCATGAAGCCTTCTTTATAGGGGCAGTCTTGAGCCAGGGCCAGGGCCAACTCGTACATGGCCGAACCGGTAACCCCGGGTTTGGCGTTCCGGACCAGGGCCGCTTGAATATCCAGGGCGGTTTGATGGGCTCGATGAAAAACCGCATCTAACTTGCCCAAAGAAAATATACGCGCCTGATCCACGATATATCCATCAACAGCGCAGGCGGTATCAATCACCACCGACTCATGACGGCCTATTCGGCGCCAGGACGCACCTTGCGGATATGACGGATTCGGCCCGGACCCTCCAGTCGGCCCGACCGAGACGCCGGCCATTGCGATACTTGGGCCGGCCATAATATGACCGTAGAACACTTCTTGGTTAAAGGAGCGAATCCGAATCGCCCCCTGGTGGCCGCCAGCTCGCAGAAAAGCTTCAATCTTACCGGCAAATTCCAATTCTGTCAAACCTTCTTGAAGCATCGTCGGGACCTGGGCAAACATGGCGTCGTTCAAGCTGGCCGCTTGCCGAATCAGAGTCATTTCATACTCGGACTTTAGCATCCTGATTTCCCGGATTACCGGTGAGACTTCAGTAAACTCGGCGGCCGGAAAGAGCGGGGTATAAAGTAAATACCTTTCGGCCGGAATCACGTCCATCTCCAGGCCGATAACGCCACCTTTAGACACATGGCCCCAACCAACCTGGGCCGGTAATTCAGACATCCGGCTAAAGGGACGAATGTCTCGCAGCGGGGACTCGTTTCTGGCCCGCTCAAAACTGTGACGCACCAGAAGCACCGGTTCCCCTTGGGCCCGAACCCACAAATGAGCATCCTGGGCCGTTCCCGTAAAGTAATACACATCGGCCCGTTGCACCAGTAAAGCCCCCTGGAGGCCCTGGTCAACCAAGGCCTGCTGCAATTTCACGAGGCGTTGATATACTTCTATCTTAGGGGTGGAAGACATCGGCTGACTCACGCTATCCAAACTCCATAACCGTCTGAATCGGAATATAGCAAAAAATAAAAAACCGCTGCGTTTACTCTTCTTGAATTACCGCCACAACGCCATAAAAAGCTTGAACATTCTAACCCAGCAGGGTGGCCAGTTCCCGGTATTCGCAGGCGACGTCGCAGGCCACCGCTTCATAGGTGACGAACCCCTGATAGACGTTAACCCCTTTGGCCAGACAGGGATCCACCCGGACCGCCTCGGCAAACCCCTTATCCGCCATGGCCAGGGCGTATGAGATGGTCGAGTTGGCCAGGGCAAAGGTGGATGTCCGGGATACTGCGCCCGGGATATTGGGCACGCCGTAATGGATCACCCCATCCACCACAAAAGTCGGTTCATGATGCGTTGTGGGCCGAGACGTCTCCACGCACCCACCCTGATCAATAGACACGTCCACCACCACCGTGCCCCGGCGCATCGTCGACACCATCTCCCTGGTCACCAACTTGGGCGCTTTGGCCCCCGGAATCAATACCGCACCGATGACCAGATGGGCCTGCCTGACTGCGGCGGCGATATTATCCTCATTCGACATCAAGGTCACCACCCGGCTGCCGAAAATATCGTCAAGATAATGCAGACGCTGCGGATTGATGTCGATAATGTCCACTTCGGCGCCCAATCCAATGGCGATCTTACAGGCGGCATGCCCCACGATACCGGCGCCAATGATAGCCACCCGCCCCCTAGATACTCCAGGCACCCCACCCAGTAAAACACCGCGGCCACCGTGTTCCTTTTCCAAAAACCGGGCGCCGACCTGAACGGACATTCCCCCGGCTACCTCGCTCATGGGCACCAGCAAAGGTAAAGAACCATCCCGAAGCTGAATCGTCT
>JADFXK010000464.1 GCA_015233625.1 Deltaproteobacteria bacterium
ATCCCTGGTACTGCAGAAAGCTCTGCAGGAAGTCATTAATGGGGCCCCAGTTCTTTCTAATTTCCTGGTTGACGTCAATTTCTTGGGCATAAAGATGGGTGGCCACTTCGGTGGGCGCGTAACCGATGTCCTGGTCAAATGAGTCGGACAGACTGTGGGCCGCGTCGGTGCTCATGACCAGGGTTTTAAGACCATTCTCGGAGCATCGGACAGCCGTGGCCGCAGCCGCCGAGGTTTTGCCCACTCCTCCCTTGCCTGTAAACAAGATGACTCTAAAGGCCATAACTCACCACACCTGCTCTTTTTTCCGCGCTGCCTCGGCGGTTGGCTTTATTGTCTGGTTTTGATTTATCATGACCATAGTTATAGGCGCTGCTAAGCAATCTGTCAATAATTGAAACAGATTAAATCGCCGTTTGGCTCTGGAGCGGATGACATTGGCCTTGCAATTCAGCTTTCCATCCTATATGATTACATCAGATTTGAGTACATGACCAGATTTATTGCCTGCAATAACAACATGCACTGGATACATCCCTCTGTCAAATTTGCGGAGTCGGCATGACGGCTGAACCAGCGTACATGAACACTTTTAAGACCGGTGCGTTATCCCAGGCCGCAGAAAAGGCGCGAGCCATAATGGCCGAGTGCGTCTTATGTCCGCGGGAGTGCCGGGTCAATCGACTCGAAGGCGAGACCGGATTCTGCGATACCGCAGCCCAGGCGAAGGTCAGCTCTTATCAACCTCATTTCGGCGAGGAAGACCCGCTGGTCGGCGACGGTGGCTCCGGGACCATTTTCTTTACTCACTGCAACTTGTTCTGCCAGTTCTGCCAGAACTTTGAAATCAGCCACGGCGGTGAGGGGGAGGCGGTGACGGATGAAGCACTGGCGTCTATGATGGTGGAACTCCAACAGATGGGGTGCCATAATATTAATTTTGTCACCCCCAGCCACGTCGTCCCCCAAATCCTTTCGGCCCTGATCAAGGCTGTGGAAAAAGGATTATGTGTGCCGCTGGTTTATAACACCGGGGGCTATGATAAGGTGGAGACGCTGAAACTCCTGGACGGGATTGTGGATATCTACATGCCGGACCTGAAGTTCGTCTCTCCGGCCCCGGCGGCCAAATTTATGAACGCACCCGATTATCCAGACATTGTGAAGGCGGCCATCAAAGAGATGCACCGGCAGGTGGGCGACCTGTATATGGATGACCGGGGAATTGCCATGCGAGGACTACTGGTCCGGCATCTGGTCATGCCCGCCGACCTGGCCGGGACCAGAGAAGCCATGCGTTTTCTGGCCCAGGATGTTTCGCCAGGCACATATGTCAATATCATGGGCCAATACCATCCCTGTGGCCGGGCCAGACAGTTTGACGAACTTGCCCGGCGGCCGACGATGGAAGAATACGACCAGGCCCGACTGGCCGCCGAAGACGAGGGGATTACCCGGCTCGACCGACGCGAACGCCTCCGAATCATCCGTTGGTTCTAAGAGCATGGGCAAAATCTTCGCCATCGGCGACATACACGGCTGCCTGGGGATGCTGACTTCCCTGTTCAACAAATTACCCATTGAGCTAGAAGATGACTTGATTGTTTTTCTGGGTGATTACATTGACCGGGGACCTGATTCCAAAGGGGTCATCGATTTCATCCTGAGGCTCAAGGAGGCCGGGTTTAGGATGGTGTGTCTGGCCGGAAATCACGAAGTTATGTTCAAGAATTACCTGAGTCAGCAAAACGAAGCCTTGTTCTTACTCAACGGTGGCTGGGAGACCCTGGCCAGTTACCCCGGCACCGACTGGGCCGACAAACGAGAATCTGTCCCCACGGCCCACCGGGAGTTTATAAATTCTCTGGTCTATTACCATGAGACGGAAGATTACATTTTTGTCCATGCCGGGTTGCGTGATGGGGTGCCATTGAAGCGTCAATCAAAAGACGACCTGGTTTGGATCCGAACCGAATTCTATCTATCGCACTACGACTTCGGAAAAGATATAATTTTTGGCCATACTCCCTTTGACGAACCTTTTGTCAGGTCCCGGCGCATCGGTATTGACACCGGGGCCGTTTACGGTAATAAGCTGACCTGTCTCGTTTTGCCAGAAATGGTTTATTATCAAGTTTAGTCCAGCTAACCTTTAGCCCACGCCGCTTACGATCATGTCATTCACGTTGCCACACCAATATAACTCCCACGACTCGCAGGAACCCTATTTGGCCCACCAAGAAACATCACCGGCGCGGCCGCTGGGTAGACCGTTGGTGGGCATGAGCACTTCGGTGCCGGTGGAGGTTATTTTAGCCGCCCATCGCTGCCCGGTGGATCTAAATAATGTTTTCATCAACTCCCCTAATCCACGGGCCTTGATCAACGAGGCCGAGGCCATGGGGTTTCCGCGCAACATGTGCGCCTGGATCAAAGGAATCTATGCCACGGCCATGGCCATGGAGGGACTGGAAGCTGTCATCTCAGTGATTCAAGGAGACTGCAGTAATGTTTTGGGGCTATCCGAGATACTCGGCGAGCGCGGTATCCGGATTATTCCCTTTGAGTACCCACCGGATCGGGATAAAGCCCGGCTGGCCTGGCAAATGGACAAGTTGGCCGAGACGCTGGGCGCGGCGCCAACGGATGTGATCAAAGTCAAGTCCAGATTGGACTCCATCCGGGCTAAGCTAATCCGGCTCGATGAGCTAACCTGGCGGGAAAACAAAGTGACCGGGTTTGAGAATCACATGCATCTGGTATCTTCGTCGGATTTCAACTGCGACCCTGATACGTTCGAGGCAGAATTAGATGACTTTTTGGTTCAGGCCATGG
Organism: Deltaproteobacteria bacterium; assembly: GCA_015233625.1. GTDB lineage: Bacteria > Desulfobacterota > JADFXK01 > JADFXK01 > JADFXK01 > JADFXK01. The sequence continues at coordinate 2,836 of JADFXK010000464.1, forward strand.
CCAGGGAACCGCTAGCCCACCGGGTCCGGCTGGGATATGTCGGAGTCCCGCCGATTATCACCGGGATTTATGATTATCTAGAGGAACTGGGGGCGGCAGTGGTCTTTAATGAAGTGCAACGACAATTTGCCATGCCGCCTCAGTCTCATGATATTATAGAACAATACCTTAAGTTTACTTATCCCTATGATTTGTTTGGCCGCGTTCATGATATCGGCCGGGCCGTCGCCCAAAGACAAATTCACGGTCTTATTCATTATACCCAGAGTTTTTGCTACCGTCAGGTACATGACATCATTTTCCGGGAGAGATTGGACCTGCCTATCCTGACCATTGAGGGTGACAAATTTGGCCCGTTGGATAATCGGACGAAAATGCGATTAGAAGCGTTTGTAGACGTTTTGGGGGACCAGTAAAGTGCGGGTAGGTATCGATTTCGGCAGCCGCTGTGTGAAGGTGGTGACCAGGACGGCCCAGGG
>JADFXK010000465.1:0-2754 GCA_015233625.1 Deltaproteobacteria bacterium
GCGACCCGCCCGACAAGCGACTATACGGCGCGGGTGATACCGCACTACGCCGGCTTGGCGATCCCACTGGAAAACGCTCTAATCCTATGGCAGGTCCGGTGAATCAAGTCACGGACGTTTCCCGTACGCCTATCCACATGGCCAAGACGATACAGCATACCGCAAAGGCATGAATGGAAAATTTAAAGAAGACGGATAACGCATCTCATCACACAGGTAACCGCACCGGCGGGAACGGGGGGAATTATTCCGTTCAACTGTTGGAAAAGGCGCGTGCCGACACCGATACCGTCCTGAAGGAGCTTGGATCGGAACTGGGCGGTCTTAGCGAGGCGGAAGCCGATTCTCGTTTGAAGCAGGTCGGGCCGAACGAGATTGCCCGGGAGAAGCATCAATCGGCTCTGATGCGTCTGCTGAGTAATATCAAGAATCCATTGGTCCTCCTGCTCCTGGCCTTGGGCGTGCTGTCCTATCTAACCGGGGATCTGCGGTCGACAGTGGTCATCTTTGTGATGGTGATTCTAGGCGTGGTGTTGCGTTTCTTCCAGGAGATGCGCGCCGACAACGCGGCCGAGAAACTCAAAGCGATGGTCAGTAACACGGCGGCGTTGGTGCGGGGCGGCAAAGAAGAAGAAGTATCGCTCAAGATGTTGGTGCCTGGCGATATCATCCGGCTAGCGGCCGGCGATATGGTGCCGGCTGATGTCCGCGTGCTGTCCGCCAAAGATCTGTTCTTGAATCAAGCGGCCCTCACCGGCGAAGCTCTGCCCGTGGAGAAGAAAGCCGCCCCGGCCTCGGCAGACGTTCAAAATCCGCTCGATCTGCCCAACCTCTGCTTCCTCGGTTCCAACGTGGAGAGCGGCTCCGCGACTGCAGTGGTCATCCAAACCGGCGACGGCACCTACTTTGGTTCTCTGGCTGCCGGCATCATCGGGCAGCGCCAACTCACCAGCTTCGACAAAGGCGTAAACAAGTTCACCTGGCTGATGATCCGCTTCATCGCCGTATTGGTTCCGGCGGTTTTTCTAATCAACGGCCTGAGCAAGCACAACTGGCTGGAAGCTTTTCTGTTTGCCATGGCCGTGGCCGTCGGGCTGACCCCCGAGATGCTGCCCATGATCGTCACCGTCAACCTGTCCAAGGGCGCCCTGGCCATGGCCCGCAAAAAAGTGATCGTCAAGCGCCTGAATGCCATCCAGAACTTCGGGGCGATGGACGTGCTGTGCACCGATAAGACCGGGACCCTTACCCAGGGCAAGATCGTGCTCGAAAAGCATCTGGACCCGCACGGTGATCCCAGTGAGAAGGTGCTGCATTACGGCTACCTGAACAGCTACCACCATACCGGATTGAAAAACCTGCTCGACGAAGCGATTCTCAACCATGAAGAATTGGAAGAATGGCTGAAAGCGAAAGAAAAGTACCGTAAAATAGACGAGATACCTTTCGACTTCGTGCGGCGTCGGATGTCGGTGGTGGTGGAGGATGAAACCGGGTTGAACACGCTGATTTGTAAAGGCGCGGTGGATGAAGTGTTGAGCCTGTGCACCCAGGTGGAAATCAATGGGGAGGTAATCCCTGTTCAGCCTGAACACGACACCAAACGCCGGCAGATAGCGGACGACCTGAATGGTCAAGGCTTCCGGGTGATCGCCCTGTCGTATAAAGAAATGCCGAATGCCTCGGATGAACCCATCTACTCGGTCAAGGATGAGTCGGACCTGATTCTACTGGGTTTCCTGGCCTTCCTCGACCCACCCAAGGACACGGCGACGGAGGCCTTGAAGCAGCTTCACACTCTGGAGGTGGACGTTAAGGTCCTGACCGGTGATAATGAGATCATCACCTCCTATATCTGCAAAGAAGTCGGCATATCGGTGGAACATCTTTTGCTCGGCTCACAAATCGAGACGATGAGCGAGACGGAATTGGCTGAAGCCGCCGGCACGACCAGCGTCTTTGCCAGGCTGGCCCCGGCTCACAAAGAACACATCATCCGGGCGCTCCAGAGCAAAGGCCACGTGGTGGGGTTCATGGGTGACGGCATTAACGACGCCCCGGCCTTGAAGGCGGCTGATGTGGGAATCTCGGTAAACAGCGCGGTGGACATCGCCAAGGAGTCATCCGATATCATCCTGCTGGAAAACAGCCTGATGGTCTTGGAACAGGGCGTGCTGGAAGGCCGGCGGGTCTTCGGCAATATTGTCAAATACATCAAGATGGCCGCCAGTTCGAACTTCGGCAACATGTTCAGTGTCGTAGGGGCCAGCGCGTTCCTGCCCTTCCTACCCATGCTGCCGATCCAGGTGCTGGCCAACAACCTCCTGTATGACTTCTCACAGACCACCATCCCCACCGACAAGGTGGATGAGGACTGGCTAATCAAACCACGCCAGTGGGGGATTGGCAAGATCCTGCGTTTCATTCTGTTCATCGGGCCGATCAGCTCGATCTTCGATTACTTGACGTTCTTCATGATGCTGTACGTTTTCGACTGCTGGCACAACCCGGCCCTATTCCACACCGGTTGGTTCGTGGAGTCTCTTTTCACCCAGACGTTGATCATCCATGTCATCCGCACCAACAAGATCCCATTTATCGAGAGCCGGGCCAGTTGGCCATTAATCCTATCTTCCATAATCATCGTCGGGGTCGGGGCCGGGTTGGCGGTTTCGCCCTTGGGGGAAACGCTCGGGTTCGTCCCACTCCCGCCGCTGTATTGGCTGTATCTGGCCGCCATGCTGCTGGGGTATG
>JADFXK010000465.1:2792-3313 GCA_015233625.1 Deltaproteobacteria bacterium
CGGTGGAGAGAAAGTGGATTTATTGAGCACGAAATTCTAACCGGTATTCCAGCTCGGTGTGGCGCACGCGCGGACTTGGCCTGGCCGGTTAAATACACCGAATTAGGAACATACTCTAAAAAAGAAATGGGTTGCGATACGCGTTGGCCAAGTTCAGGTCGATCTCAATGACCTCGACCTCAAGAGGGATTACGGAGATCGCCCGTCCCCCAACAGTTGATTTCGGGATAAAGACAAAGGAGTATTTGATGATTGTAAAACCGATTATATCCGCGGCGGATGCCGCCGGCAGAATCAAAGAGGGGGACTCTCTTATGGTCGGCGGGTTCATGGACTGCGGCTCGCCGAACACTATCATTCTTGCCTTGAAGGAGAAGGGCACGAAGAACCTGACCCTGATCAGCAATGATACCGCGGTCCACGATTTTAAAACCGGCCAGGTCACCGGGGTGGGGCATCTGGTTCAAACCAAGCTGTTTAAGAAGATCATTGCCAGTCACATCGGAACGAACCAGGAGACT
>JADFXK010000466.1 GCA_015233625.1 Deltaproteobacteria bacterium
ATAGATTTATTCACCCATAAAGACGATAATGACACCTAATAGCTCTACTGGACCCGCGAGCAACTCAGGAAGGAGACTTATGAATCCGACAAATGGCAAGCTGATCGGTTTTGCCTGCGGTTACACCCCGTTGCCGTTGATCCACGCCGCCGGCTACACTCCTTATCGTATTCTCCCTACCACCGCCGCCCCTGATCAGGCTGGGCAGGTCCTGCACGAAAATCTCTGTCCCCACGTCAAACGGATACTTGACCGCGCCTTGTCCGGGGATTTACCGGAATTGGAAGGCGTGGTGTTTATCAATTGCTGTGACGCCATGCGCCGTTTGGCGGACGCCTATGGCCGAGTCCGGCCGCAGGACAAGACGATCCTGTTAAATCTGCCGGTCACGACAGATGAACCGGCCGCGTTCTTTTTCAACCAACAGATTACTCAGCTTCTGCACGTGTTGGAAGAATGGTCCGGCCGAGCGGTCAGCCCAGACGGTATCGAAGACAGCATCCAACAGTATCAGCAACTGGCCCGGTCATTGGATGAACTGCGCGGCCGGGTTAAGCGCGGCTCTATTCCCGGTGGAAGCAAGCACATGCAGGCTATTTATAATCAAGCAGCCACCGGGCCGATCGAATTAACCTTGACGCAGGTGAGGCAATTGCTGGCTGAACCGGAACAACCGGATCCAATCGACGGCCGGGTTCCGGTCTATCTTTTCGGAAATGTCTTACCGGATATAGAGGCCTTTGCTCTGTTTGAATCGTGCGGGGCCAGGATCGTCGGGGAAAACTTATGCACCGGGTCGCGGTTGTTCCGTTCATGGGTGAGTGAAGATTCCACGGATGTTTTGTTGCGACTGGCCCGCGGCATTTTGTCGCGGCCGCATTGCCCCAGGACCATTGATCTGAAAAGACCCATGGGCATTAGCCGGGAGATCAAGGCCGAGGCAGAATTAAGCGGGGCTCGCGGGGTGGTCGGCCATATCATGAAATTTTGCGACCCCTATTTGTACCGAATCCCGACCATCCGGGAGCACTTACGTCTGGTAAATTTACCGTTGCTGGTTTTGGATGGCGACTGCACCATGCGTTCCTTCGGCCAGCACCGGACCCGAGTCGAAGCCTTTATCGAGATGCTGCGATGACCCAGAGGTAATAATCATGATGCCTGAATACATTGAAAACCTGGTCAACGGAATAGAGCACTCCTTTAATTCTGATCCGGCCGTGTCGACTCCCCGCAAGCTCTATGAACTGGAGTTCGTCAAGCTGGGCCGGCGGCTGTATCGCAATGAAGGTCGGGTGGCCTGGTGCGGAGTAATGGCCCCGTTCGACCTGTTGCGGGCCATGGATGTGACCTCGTGTTTTGTGGAGTTCTTGGGTGCTATTCTGGCCACCGCCGGTGTGGCCGGTCCGATGCTCCAGGCGGCCGAACTGGCCGGATTCACCGGTGACACCTGCGCCTATCATCGGGCGGTGATCGGCGCGGCCATGCAAGGATTGACGCCTGAGCCGGACTTCTTGATCGGTACTACCTGTCCCTGCACGGGTGGTCTAGCGGCGCTGGAAAATTTGGCCGAAATATTTAAAAAGGATCTATTTATATTGAATATTCCGTTGAATGACACCCGAGACAATATCCGTTATCTGGCCGATCAGTTCAAGGCCATGTTGGAATTCATAACGCAGAAGACCGGCCGGATGATCGATGGTGACCGGTTGCGAGAAGTGGTGGAGAATTCAAATCGGGTCGGCGCGGTTATGCGTCAGGTTTATGATCTGGCAAAGAATGTACCCAGCCCGATTACCAGCCGTGATTTAAGTAGCTTCGGAATAGCCATGCCTCTGCTGTTCGGGACTGAGGCGGCCATAACCGTGGCCGAGGGGTTTAGAAAGGAATTCGCGGCCAGAATTGGACGGGCGCAGAGCGGTGTAAAAAACGAACAATTCCGATTGCTCTGGCTCCAAAACCGGATTATGTTTCCAAATCCGCTGGAGAAGCTGCTGGAAGAAGAATACCGGGCGGTGATCGTGGTCGACGAATATAACTCCATCAATTGGGAACCGATCGACCCTGCTGATCCCATTACCGGGATGGCCAGACGGACCATGTCCGACCCGTTAAATGGTTCGGCCACCCGGCGGGTGGAACACTTAAGAAAGGCAGCTATCGAATATCAAGTTCATGGCGCCATCAACCCCTGCCACTGGGGATGCCGACAGGGGACTGGAATCAGAGGCTTGATAAGTGAAGGCCTGAAAGAAATCGGAATTCCGGTGCTGAACCTTGAACTGGATTGTGTGGATTCGAGAAATTTTGCCGAAGGACAGATGAAAACCCGAGTGGAGGCGTTTATTGAGATGTTGGACAGTCGGCGGTCCCATTAACCGGATGCATCGTTCGACAGTCAACCTCGTCCCGGAAGGCACGGCCTGGTTTCGGGTCGGCCGACCCGACCTTAACGGGTAATCTATTTGATTCTGCTGCGGCCCTTCTTGATGGCGTCTTCAGAAAAAGAAGCGAGGATGGAGCGATGTATTACCTGGGCATAGATATCGGTAGCTTATCTTGCGACGCCGTGTTGCTTGGTGATAACGGCAGCATCCTGGCCTACTCGGTGGTTCCGACCGGAGCCAGAAACCAGGAAGCCATAGCCTGGGCCACCACCCAGGTGCTGGACGCGGCGAATCTGACGGAGAGTGACATCAAGGCCGTCGTCTCCACCGGTTATGGGCGGGATCGGGTGGCCCGGCGAATGGCCGCAGTGACCGAGATCACCTGCCATGCCAAGGGAGTCCAGGTTATCTTCCCCGGTACCCAGGTGTTGGTCGATATCGGCGGTCAGGACAGCAAGGCCATTCGACTGGACGGGGAGGGCCGGGTGATGGAATTCGCCATGAACGACAAGTGTGCTGCTGGTACCGGTCGATTCCTGGAGGCCATGGCCAGGGCGCTGCAAGTGGATATCACCGAATTGGGCGGCCTGGACCTGGGCGCGTCCGGAAATCTGACCTTGAGCAGCATGTGCACCGTGTTCGCCGAAAGTGAGGTAGTGTCGCTCATCGCCGATGGTGTGGAAATATGTGAGATTGTCAGCGGCCTAAACCGGGCCATTGCCTCTCGGATATTATCTCTGGTCAAGCGGGTTACTCCGGATTTGTAAGCGATCACAGGGTTCGTTTTTTTGACGTGTAGACCGTATTTTTCGGAAGACTTTTTCAACAGGACGTGATACCCCTTCTCTGTAGTGAACTTTGCGGAGAAGATTTATTATGAGGGAAATCAT
>JADFXK010000467.1:0-536 GCA_015233625.1 Deltaproteobacteria bacterium
CGGTGCTTTTAATATAGGGGAAGTGACCAAGGCGTTGGGCTTGGGCTTTGACGAGACCAAGAAATGGCTTGAAGACAGAAATATTCCTTTGTTAAGGAAACTCCCACTGGAACTGGAAAAAATCGTCCAGAAAAAAATGCAGGATTTGGCGGACGGTAAGCGTAAACATCTCGCCAATGCTGAGGAAAACCAACAGCTTTTAATGGAAGGGGAAGTTTGTTTTCAGGAGAAAATGAAAGAGCCGGAGTTTAGAAAGGCCTGGGAAGAAGACTACATCCGACCGGAGATTGAAAAAGAACCACGGCAGGCGATAAAGGAACGATTGATCATCCATGCGTATGTTCATGGCATGTTAACTATGGGCGAAGTCAAAGAAATGCTTGGCTTAAAATATGAAGAAGCCTTGCATTGGATATCCGGTCAACGCATCGCGACTATTAGAAGCCTTCCTCCTGAATTGGAAGAAATTAATAAAAAGACCATGCGGAAGCTTGCCGCACAATCTGGCATAATAATACCTGAATAACCATGAAAAT
>JADFXK010000467.1:663-3273 GCA_015233625.1 Deltaproteobacteria bacterium
TGATGAAGTCGTGTCTAAGGTAATCCAGAATCCACCTTTTGAAATATGCAAGGTCAACCAAGTTCTTGACTTAAAAATGGACATAGGAGAACGGGAGGCGATTAGTTTAGCGGTAGAACAAAATATTAGAACCATCGTTATCAACGATCAACGAGGATTTAGGAAGGCCTCACAACAAGGACTTGAACCGATGACATCCATCAGGTTGTTGGTACTTGTTAAACAAGCCGGCATTATCAATTCAGCCAAAAAGGTCTTGGAAACCATGCGAGCGAGCGGAGAAAATATTACCGACAAGGAATGGTTGGATACGCTTCAAGAAACCGGTGAACTACCCGATCATTCTCCTTCTCCGTTGGAAGATATGCAACCAACGACCTCAGATGCACCCCTTCCCTCACCATCGTCGCCGAGTAACCAATATGAAGATCAAAAAGAAAAAACAAAAACAGAAGAATGTCTATGATCCTCTGAAAATGCGACTGATCCACCAGCAGATCGCACAACCGCAAAACATCCTCATAGAACCAGAAGGAGTGGTCAAGATGTCCGAGGTTCTGCTGGAGTATATTGAACCCTACGCCTGGGAGACGAAAGAAGAGCTGTATCAACTGGTATCCGTGGCCATCATAGCCTGGAATGCAGTCCTGTTGTCCGGTGACAAGCGAAAGGACGCGCTGGAAAAGATGCTCAACCTGCTACCAGCGGAGATTCATGATGATGTGACGGTATTGATTGGTGCCATGATCCGCCGGAAAGAAAAGTACTTTGCCCATATCCGAAGAGTCATTGTCAATTTTCATATTACGATGACTAAGGATGGTCCGCATATCAGTGTCGCCTCTACGCTATCCAGCACGGGCATATCATGAGTGCATCCCCACAGCACCATGCACCTGCATGAGTCGGGCGTCCTCCGAGGTTTTTTTGAATAACGCCGCGAAAAGGTATAGCAAGCATCCGTCCAGAAGTTGAGTGGAATGAGCCAGTTCGGGGATAATTCCCACGAGGTGCTACATGGGAAAGAGTTGGAGGCGACGTCTCAGGGCCATCGAATGAAATTTCTTTAGAATGGCCGATTTCAAAGGAGTTCGGAAGGAGCTCACCTGGTTCGCCCGTTAGGGCTTTTTTTTGCATTATTTATTCAACAAGATAATATTTCCGCCAAAAGTATTTCATGTGTTTGCCTCGCGGTTACTCTATATTTGTATTGAACTAGCCAACAAATTGGACTATATTGCCGCGATGATTTCAACCTCAAACCAAAGGCCAAACCATGGAGAAAAGACCATACACCCCGCCGCGAGTGATTGATCTCAGCCTCGAAGGCGTAACCGGCATCGGGGCCAGCGCCTGCAACTTTGGTGGCGGTATAGCCAGCGCTCGCTGCAACCCCAGCGGCTCCGGCGCCGGCGCCACCAGTTGCAATTTTGGATTCGCTGCCGGAGGTTCGTGTGCTACGACCGGTGGACTTCCCAGCTACTCCGGCACAGTCTGCACTAATGGCGGCTCGGACACCAAAACCTGTTCCAACGGCGGAACCACTTCACATTGCTTTGGCGGAACAAGCGCCGTCTACAATGGCAATAATTGTGGCACAGGCGGCAGTGGCAATTGTAACAGCGGGAGCACTGACGCCCATTTTTGCGCTGCTGGAACCTCGCAGGCCGCGAGTTCTTGACCACGGGGGTCTGTGAAAAACGCGCCGAAAAGATAAAACTGTTTCTTAACGCATACGGTACCGATAATCTTGAAGTGGAGTTGGATAATTCATTTGTTGCGGACATAGACCGCGCTATGAAACGGATTTGGGCGATAATCTTCCCAAATAGAAGGAAGACTTTCATTTTCCTTATGATTTTAGTAAGATAATAATAGAGTTAGTGGTCGTCTTTTAATTCATAACCCGCTTCACGTATATGATACTCACAATAGAAAAGGAGACAGGCATGGAAATCCAGGCGACTCTCAGGGATCTTCCCAACAAAGCGAAAAGCCTGCACATTCCACTGGACAAGCTGTTTCGAGTTATCATCGAAGACATTCAAGCGGAACCAGAGCAAAAACCTGAAGAACCAAATGAACCAACCGAAAAAAAAGGCCGGTGGGCGCAGGTGGCTGAAGAATTGGCTGCAGCCAATGTTTTGGAAGGCAGATCAGAAGAGGTAAATAAACTCTTTAGGGAATTCCGGGACAATTTTTCTTTTGAACGAAAATGAGAAAATATCTTCTTGATTCCAATACGATTTCATATTTATACGACGCTAAATCTCCATTTCGGGATGCGGTAAAGAAAAATCTTACATCTGTTTCCGAAGGAGATGAGGTTGTGGTTTCCATTTTAACGATATACGAACATTATTATGGTGTGGCTAAAGCAGAGAGCGTCAACGACACCGATCTTGTTGAAGGGTTGGAAGAAGCTTGCAGTATTATTTTGACGAAATAAGTCATTATTGCCCATCCCTCGAAATCGTAAGATCAGCCAATGGCGGCTTTGCCCCTCCTTGCGGTTACCCTTAGAGCAACCACATGAAATTTCTTAAAAATGGCCGATTCCAAAGAAGTTCCCAAGGAGCGCCCCAGGTCCGCCCCGTTGGGGCTTTATGG
>JADFXK010000468.1 GCA_015233625.1 Deltaproteobacteria bacterium
GCCGACTTGACGTGCCGCTTCGTCTCATTCAGGCCGATGGCGTCCATGGCATATATAATCCGACGATGCACCGGTTTTAGACCGTCCCGGACATCCGGCAAGGCTCGCGACACAATAGTGGACAGGGCATAGGCCAGATAGCGCTGCTCCATCTCTTGATGCAGGGCCGCGTCGTCAATTCTTTCCTGGGTCATATTCGCTCCGTGAAATAGTTGCTTCCGGCGGTATATCTACCAGACGAGTTCCGACGATGTCAAGACAAACTCCCAGATGTGGTGTTTTGCCGGGCATAAGGCACAAAATGTCGCACCTGTCGCCCAAGCCGGCAGATCTCTGGACAAAATCATCATCGGCCTTGTCATTAATGAATTCATCCAGACAATTGAGCCACCGAGAATTGGGCATATACCCTGAAAAATATGACCTCCCGGCCAACCTTCCTCTTTGTTCTCTCCTAATCCACATAAAGATGGTTGAACAGGCGTTGAAGCACAGCCTCGCCGTCCCTATTTGATTGCACAAAGACCGTTCTTATGGTATCATATGATATATGTAGGATATGTGCCGATTAATGAACTGTCTCAATTAGCAGCAGGAGGGATCGTGTTACCATCTATCACAATAGACCCAGACATCAGTAGTGCCATCATGAATGCTGCTCGGGCGGACATTAGCACTTGTTATACCTGTGGTTCATGTGCTGCGGCTTGTCCTATCAACCTAGCCACTAATCATTTGAATCCTCGTAAAATTGTGCGGATGGCCAATTTTGGTTTGCTGGAAGAACTGACTCAACTGCCTGAAATTTGGTATTGCCTTAGATGTAATCAGTGTAACGGGGCCTGCCCCATGGCAGTCAAACCGGCCGCCTTAATAAATTACCTGCGGGAGGAGGTTATCCGGCGGCAGTTGGTAACTGACGAGGTACTCACGCGTTATCGGACCCTTTGCTCTCAAGTTCAACGGTTGAGATGGCGTATTGCCTTAACGTGCCTACGCTCTCAGGATATCCTATTGTCTGAAGACAATTGGCGGCAATGGCTGGACTCCCCGGTTAAGTATTTGGAGGAAGCGGCACCTTTGGATAGGACTTCCAAGAGATACGAAAACTTCATCCAAACCATTCACAAATACATGGGAGATCAAATAAATGTTTCCGATTGTCTGACCTGTGGGGGATGCAGTAATGCTTGCCCGGCCTGTTACAACCGGGGCGTGTTCGATCCTGTGCGAATTATCCGGATGGTCAACCTTGGGCTGATAGAATATGTCATTAAGTCTCCTGAGATTTGGCTTTGCTTAGGCTGCCAAAGGTGCTCTGAAACCTGCTTGTATGGGGTAAAAGGGTACCAAATCATCATTACGCTACGACGACTGGCCAGGGATGAAGGCCTAGTGGATGAATATTTTTTGAGTCGGTGGGCAAAAGCCAACAATGTCATCTATTCATTGTTCGTAAAGGAAATTGACACCTTATTCAACTTTACCGGGCAAGATGTTGAGACACTAGATCGGAACCTTATGGCTTGACGGATCGGGCGTGATTGAACCACAAGCGCCGCCCTGTGGCCGAAAATTGTCGAGCCGAGCAGTGACCGCCGTTCCAGAGTTCTGTCGAAACAATTTAGAAGAATACAAGGCCCGAACCTCCCAACCCAGACAAGCTATGACATGGAATGTGGGTGATGCTGGCCAATTACGGTCAAATCAGAGTTCTTCAGAGACCTCAAACCTCCGGTAACTGGCCGTGGCGTCACACCTTATGGCTCCTTATCAACGAAAAAACATAGAATAGATTATCTACCAGGTTATCTCAATAATATCTGCATGTTATGCTGTTAGAAATTGCTATTATTGAGTGTCCATGATAGCATGGTTGTCAACCAGGCAATATCATCCTGTTATGACTAGCCGGTCGTCGTCTGGCGTCCTAATGTCACATCGAACACCTTGATGGAGTAGAGGCCATGTTTCTAAATCTGAAGCTCAGAACCAAACTTATGTTAATCTTTCTAGCCGTTGGAATAATTCCCTTTATGGTTATAGGGGGTATTTCCTTAAATCAGGTCCGCCAGGCTATTTCAGAGGACGTCTCTGAGAAGCTCGAGGCGGTTCAAATGATCAAAAAGAACCAAATTGAAATATACTTCAAGGACCGAATGGGCGATGTCACGGTTCTGGCCGCGAACAATTGGATGGCGGCCGCGCTGGACTCCCTTGAGGCAGCCTTTATGACCGAGGGTAAGAAGGTGGGCGGTCCCAAATGGAAAGCCCTGGTCACCGACTATGAGCCTTGGCTGGAACAATACAAGAAAGTGTCAGGATATTATGATGTAATGCTTATCGCGGAAGACGGCGACGTAGTTTATTCCGTTGATAAGGAGGCAGATTTAGGTCAGAATGTAGTCACGGGGCCATTAAAAGATAGTGTCATCGGCAAGTGTTTCAAGAAAGCTTTGAGCAACCCTACCCTCCAGGACTTTGAAGCATACGCCCCGTCCAACAATGAACCTGCCGCCTTTGTGGGCGCTCCGGTCAAAAAAGGCGGCAAGACCATCGGCGTGCTGGTCCTGCAATTGCCCATCGAGGCCATTAACGCCATCATGCAAGAACGAACCGGCATGGGCAAGACCGGTGATGTGTATATGGTCGGTCCGGACTATCTGATGCGGTCGGACTCCTTTCTGGATAAGACCCACCGTTCGGTCAAGGCTTCCTTTGCCGACCCGGCCAACGGACGGGTGGATACCGTGGCCACCCGGGAATCCCTGGCCGGTAAAGATGGGAATCACTTGATCACCGGTTTCAACAACCGGTCAGTTCTGTCGGCCCATGACCCGCTCACCGTCTACGGCCTCAACTGGGCCATCATCGCCGAGATCGACGAAGCCGAAGCCTTTGCCTCAATAACCACCATAACCCGGTTGATCATGATTGTCGGCGGGGTCGGCCTCCTGGCCGTCATTTTAGTCGCCCTATTGACCAGCCAGTCGATTACCCGGCCGCTTAACCGGATCATTGAGGGGTTGAAGGAAAGCGCCGGCCAGGTGGCCTCGGCATCGTCTCAAATCTCTTCGGCCAGCCAATCCCTGGCTGAAGGGTCGTCGGAACAAGCCGCGTCCCTTGAAGAAACAGCCTCATCGATGGAAGAGATGTCCTCCATGACCAGCCGCAATGCCGACAATGCCCGCCAGGCCAATGACCTGATGAGGGGGACAACCGAGGTGGTGGGCACGGCCAATAATTCCATGACCCAATTGACCAAATCGAT
>JADFXK010000469.1 GCA_015233625.1 Deltaproteobacteria bacterium
CCTTTCCCGCCTTCGGTGGTTTTGCCGCCCAGGCCATCACCGCCTTGACCGCCCAGAATACCAGAGGGGTGACCGGGATAATGGTCACACCTCCCGAGTTTGTGGCCCAGCAGATAGACGCTGTCCTGGACGACATCGGGGCCGATGCCGTCAAGACCGGGATGTTGGGAAATGGCGACGTGGTCAAGCTGGTGGCCCAAAAACTGGCCCAATATCGGCCGCCGGTCGTGGTGGTTGATCCGGTAATGGTGTCTAAAAGCGGGCATCATCTGTTGGCTCAAGACGACCATCGAGCCATGATTGAAGACCTGTTGCCGCTGGCCTCGGTCGTCACGCCCAATCTGGACGAAGCCACCGTCTTGACTGGACAGAAGGTCACGAATTTGGCGGAAATGAAGGAAGCGGCCCGCCGCATCTTTGATCTGGGTCCCCAGGCGGTCCTGGTCAAGGGTGGTCACCTGATTGGTGATTGCCTGGATTTACTGTTTGACGGGCAAGATTTTTATGAATTTTTTTCGGCTCGGATTGACACGACCAGGACGCACGGGACGGGATGCACTTTTTCAGCCGCGCTGGCCACCTATCTGGCCCAGGGGGAAGCCTTACCTCAGGCAGTGGACGCGGCCAAGAAATTCATTACCCTGGCCATCAAAAGCGCCCCGGCCATTGGCCATGGGTTTGGACCGACCAATCACTGTGCGGGACTAAGTAAGGAATTGTCTCGGATGCCGGTGCTGCAGGATTTGGCCGCGGCGGCCCGACGTCTAGCCGAGCAACATCTGGGGGCTCTGGTCCCGGAAGTTTCATCCAACTTTGGCTATGCCCTACCCGCGGCTACAGTGGCGGAGGATGTGGCCGCGTTTCCGGGCCGAATTGTCAGGCTGCATGGCCAGGCCGTGCCTGTGGCGCCGCCGGAATTTGGGGCTTCCCGGCATGTGGCTCGGATTATCCTGACCTTGATGTCTGCTGATCCGGCCCGCCGGGCCGCCATGAACGTGGCCTTCTCCGAAGAAAACGTGGCCCGCTGCCGGTCCCTGGGCTTTTCCGTGGCCGAGTTCAGCCGTTCTGAGGAACCTGATGACATCCGGATCAAAGAAGGCTCAACGCTCGAATGGGGGACCGGTCAGGCCATTAAACGAGCGGGGTATGTCCCGGATGTCATTTTTGATCGAGGAGGTTGGGGGAAAGAGCCGATGATCCGGATTACCGGCCGTCACCCGGATGAAGTGGCCGACAAGGTGCTGGCTTTGGCCGGGAAGTAAGGCCGAGCCGCCGGGACGAAAATGTGAACAGCCAAACAACGGACCGAAGAATATAGGGTTCTGCCTCGGGGGAAGTAGATTAAACAACAAAAGAAACCTCATCGCAACGGCGTCAAGGCCGCAAGAACAAGAATAAAACCGGTTTTGCGCTCTGGTCGCCTTTACGGTCTGCGACAGGTTTCGCCAAACATAAGGATTCAGCAATGACACAATTGGAAAGTGCACTTAAAGGAATCATTACCCCGGAAATGACGGTGGTGGCCGCGGACGAAGGTCTGATCCCGGAAGAAATCTGCTTGCGAGTGGCTCAGGGAACGGTGGTCATCCCGGCTAATGTCAATCACAAGGGGCTCAAACCCCGGGGCATCGGGTCCGGCTTAACCATTAAGGTCAACGCCAATATCGGCACCTCGTATGATCGGGTCAATATTGAAGAAGAGATGGACAAACTGCAGGTGGCCGTGGAGGTGGGGGCCGACGCGTTTATGGATTTGAGCACCGGCGGCGACATAGCTGACGTAAGGCGACGCTTGCTCGCGGCTTCGGATTTGCCCATGGGAACGGTGCCGATATACCAGGCCGTGATCGAAGTCGTCCAGAAACACGGGGGCATCGTTAACATGACGGCAGACCACCTCTTTGACGTTATTGAACGTCAGGCGGAAGAAGGCGTAGATTTTATTACCGTCCATTGCGGAGTGACCCAAGAAACACTTAAGCGGCTGAAAAACCAGGGCCGGGAAACGGACATCGTCTCCCGCGGCGGGGCTTTCCTAACCACCTGGATGCTTTATCATCAAAAGGAAAACCCGCTTTATGAACACTACGACCGGCTTTTGGATATCGCCCGAAAATATGATTTGACCCTGAGCCTGGGGGACGGCCTGCGTCCCGGGTGTATCGCCGACGCCACTGACCGGGCCCAGGTCCAGGAACTCATCTTTTTGGGGGAACTGTCCGACGCGGCCCGGCAGGCCGGGGTCCAGGTCATGATCGAAGGCCCCGGACACGTGCCGATGAACCAGATTGTCACCAACATTCAGTTGGAAAAGAAATTGTGCGGGGGCGCTCCGTTTTACGTTTTGGGGCCGCTGGTCACCGACGTGGCCTCTGGGTATGACCATATCGCCTGTGCCATCGGGGGGACCCTGGCCGGATTGGCCGGGGCGGATTTCCTGTGTTACGTCACTCCGGCCGAGCATCTTAAATTACCGTCGGTGCAGGATGTGCGAGATGGTGTCATCGCCTCAAAGATAGCCGCCCATGCCGCCGACGTAGCCCGTGGTCACCCCCAGGCGTTGGCTCGTGACCTGGCCATGGCCCGGGCCCGCAAGCGACTGGACTGGGACGAACAAATCCGGTTGTCGGTGGATCCGGCTAAGGCCGCGGCCTGCCGCCGGGAAAGCTATCCTGAGGAAGAAGACGTCTGCACCATGTGCGGCCCCTACTGCGCCATCAAACTGGTCAAGGAATATTTTGGTGAGAAGAAGTAGGTCGCGGCCCTGGACGATAACCCATAACGGGACGACTGATCAAGAGCCGTTTCCCTCCAAGGGGATTTTCTGATTCAGTAATTCTAATTTTGATCGAAAGTGCCGGTGGTGCAGGTGTCCCTTTATACCCGGAAGGTCATGTTTGTTGTTGCTTGAGACAGGCCGGGTCGCCTGCATCACTCAGAAGAATCCCTCTACGCCGGTCTCTGCGGCAAGACGGCTAGTGTAAGTTCAAATCAAAATTGCTGTTCCTGATTCGGACAGGAAAGAACGAATGAAGAACCGGTTTATTATTTTGTCTATTCTGCAGTGCCTGATGGGCTGGACCGTCGTCACCGGGGTCTGTGCCGCGGAGACGATGACAATAGGGGTGGTCTTGCCTCTTACCGGCGAGTTGGCCATGTTCGGCAAGATTGAAAGGATATCGTATGACATAGCCCTGGAGGAAATAAATGCCGCGGGGGGAATTAATGGCAAAAGACTGGCCCTGATCATTGAAGATA
>JADFXK010000046.1:0-13610 GCA_015233625.1 Deltaproteobacteria bacterium
CGGTCATCACACATTAGCACAGAGAAAACATTTGGTCCAGCCCCATTATGTTCTTAAGCAATTTTTCTCACCTCCCGGCTAAGGCAATCGTTAAAAAAATGCTAATAAGTCAAAATTAGAATTGCTGCCGGTAATCAACTGAAAGATACCTGAGCCCGTACGACTGTGGCCGGCTACAGGGTGGAAAACTCCGACCTATTTTTTCTTAGCCGCCTGCCTCCCGAACAGCTAGTTTTTTGTTGACACAGCCGCCTAAGTGATATAATATCCTGCCACTTTTGTTAGATGCCGGGCAGCCCCGCCAATAGGGTTCTCCGCCTATCCACAACTTACCAGTACTGCAATTGTCCTTTCCCAGATTAACTCGTTTTACCTTTTAGATTTATTACCATCTTTTTACCTTTATGGCCGTGCTGCAATCTTTCCCGGGGGGGGTGATAACTGAGTTGCGAATGGCAGGTTTGGTAATGTCTTTTGAAGTCCGTTCCTTATAGCAATAACCAGGCAAAGCTATCGGGCACCTGAAGGTGTTCTCCCAAGGAGGTCTTCCTGATGAAAAAGCAAGAACATGAATTCTATGAGAGGCTTGAGAATAAAGGTGTATCCCGGCGCGATTTCATGAAGTTTTGCACCGCCGTGACCGCCGCCCTGGGCCTGTCCTCGTCTATGGTCGTAAAAGTTAGCGAGGCCCTGGCCCAAGTGAAACAGCGTCCCTCAGTGGTTTGGCTTCATTTCGCTGAATGTACCGGCTGCTCCGAATCGTTTTTGAGAACTACCTACCCTTATGTTGCTGATATCCTCTTTGATGTTATCTCTCTCGATTATCATGAAACCATCATGGCCGCGGCCGGCCACCAGGCTGAAGAAAATCTGGAAAAAGCGGTTAGAGATGGCAAAGGAAAGTTTATCTGCATAGTCGAAGGCGCCATTCCCACCGGCGACACCGCTAACTGGGGCGTCATCGCCGGCCGCACTTTCCAACAAATTGGCGAGCATGTGTGCAAGAACGCCCTGGCCACTATTTGTGTCGGCGCCTGTGCCACTTATGGCGGTGTCCAGGCGGCCAAACCCAACCCCGGCAATTTCAAGGGTGTAGGCGAGGCCCTGGGGATCAAGCCGATTAATGTCGCCGGCTGCCCGCCCAATCCCATCAATATGGTCGCCGTAATCGTCCATTACCTCCTGCTGGGCAAACTGCCCGATCTCGACAGCCTCGGCCGGCCCCTGTTCGCCTACGGGAAAACGATTCATGATCAATGCCCCCGTCGCTCTCATTATGAAAGTGGCGAGTTTGTCAAGGAATTCGGCTCCAAAGAAGCCGCCCAGGGCTGGTGCTTGTACGAAATGGGCTGCAAGGGTCCGGATACCTATAACAATTGTCCGCTCGTGAAATTCAACGAAGGCACTAGCTGGCCCGTTCAGGCCGGTCACCCCTGCATCGGTTGTAGTGAACCGGATTTCTGGGATAAGATGGCGCCCTTCTACATGTCTAAAGAGGCGAAGGCACCTAAAGACGCCAAGACACCGAAAGAGGCCAAGGCACCAAATAAAAAATAGCCTCCAGACCCAGTCGGAGGAGAAGGACGGCCGGCCGGGGTGTTTGATTCTCGCAGACGGGCATCCTATTACAGGCATTCCAAGACAAACCAGGAGGGCAGACAATGGCTGAAAAGATAATAATAGATCCGATTACCAGGATTGAAGGCCACCTTCAAATC
Source organism: Deltaproteobacteria bacterium (assembly GCA_015233625.1). Taxonomy (GTDB): domain Bacteria; phylum Desulfobacterota; class JADFXK01; order JADFXK01; family JADFXK01; genus JADFXK01. The sequence goes on from JADFXK010000046.1 coordinate 1,719, forward strand.
ACCGCCGAAATTGCGGATGGTAAGGTGGTCAACGCCTGGAGTACGGGAAACCTGTTCCGTGGTATTGAAATAATTCTTAAGGGCCGCGATCCCAGGGACGCCTGGTTGATCACCCAGCGGTCTTGCGGCGTTTGTACTTATGTCCACGGGGCGGCTTCTGTCCGGGCCGTGGAAATGGCTGAAGGGGTCCAGATTCCGGACGTGGCCAGAGTAGTGCGCAATCTGATGATGGGAGCACAATTCCTGCATGACCATCCAACCCATTTCTATCAACTCTCCGCTCTGGACTGGGTGGATATCGTCAGCGCCCTTCAGGCCGACCCCAAAAAAACCTCTGAACTGGCCAACAACCTTAGTAATGCCCCCCGGTCCGGGGCCTCGGATTTCAAGGCCGTCCAAAATAAGTTGAAAGCCTTTGTGGATAGCGGGCAATTGGGTCCCTTCGCCAACGCCTATTGGGGACACCCGGCCCACAAGCTCCCGCCCGACGCCAACCTGATGGCCACCTCCCATTATCTTGACTGGCTCCGACTGCAAGTCCGGGCGGCCGACCTGATGGCCATATTCGGTGCCAAGAACCCTCACCTCCAGAGCATGGCCCCCGGCGGCGTGACCTGCGTGGCCGACCTCAACATTGATCGCCTGGCCGAATTTATGTTCCTGCTCCAGGAGATTAAAGCCTTCATCGATGACGTTTATATCCCAGACATCCTGGCTGTGGCGCCTTTCTACAAAGACTGGGCCGGTATCGGCGGGACCACCAACTTCCTGGCCTTTGGCGAGTTTCCCCAAACCAACGTGGAACCCGACAGCCTGTTCTTCCCCCGGGGTGCTCTGCTTAAGCGGGATCTGCAAACCGTCCATCCCGTTGACCCGGAGAAGATCACCGAATCCGTTAAGCATTCCTGGTACGAAAATTCCAAACCGCTCCATCCTTATAAAGGTGAAACCAAGCCCAAATACACCGGATATTTCGATAAAGAAAAAGACTTCAAGTCCGACACCAAGTACTCCTGGGTCAAAGCCCCGCGGTATGAAGGGCAACCCTTTGAAGTCGGACCTCTGGCCCGGACCCTGGTGTCTTACGCCGCCGGACATAAGCCCACCCAAGACCTGGTTAATCTGGTCCTCAAATCTCTGAACGTCCCCGCGGATGCCTTGTTCTCCACGCTGGGCCGGACGGCCGCCCGGGCCATCAATTGCAAGGTGATTGCCGAGGCCATGGGCGGTTGGGTCAGTGACTTGATCGGTCGGGTCAAGGCTGGGGACACCAAAACCTTTACTCCCTACGAGATGAAGGATGGGATGGGCTACGGTTGGAACGACGTCCCCCGCGGCGCCCTGGGCCATTGGATTAAGATCAAAGACAAGAAGATTGAGAACTATCAGTACGTGGTTCCCTCTACCTGGAATTTCGGTCCTCGATGCGAGAAGGGGCTGCCGGGACCGGTGGAAGAAGCCTTGATGAATACGCCGGTAGAAGATCCCAGTCGGCCTTTGGAATTACTCAGGACTGTCCATTCATTTGACCCGTGCCTGGCCTGCGCCATCCATGTCATCGACCCGCAGTCCAATGAAGTCCGGACCTTCAAAGTAGTCTAGTTGACCAGCCTCTAATCAATCAAAGCTAATCCAGCCTGGGGAGCGGGTAATCGTCCGCTCCTCGGGCTTATCTCACGAAATACGGGTTTCATGTTACATCCTGGAAAAACAACACAATTACAAATGACGACCCGCACCACGCGGCCCGGAACCCGTAACTCCTAACCCGGAACCCGAAATTTGGATTTATGACTGAAGCTAAGAAACAGCGCATTGTTATTATGGGGGTGGGTAATACCATCTTGACGGATGAAGGGGTGGGGGTCAGAGTCCTGGAGACTCTGCGTGACCGCTATGCCTTTCCGGCTAACGTAAATCTGGTTGATGGCGGGACCCTGGGTCTCTCATTGCTAGGAGTGGTTGAGGGGGCGGATCTGCTGATCGTTATTGACGCGGTCAAGAATCAAGGATCACCCGGAACCCTTTACCGCCTGACCTGGGACGACATCACCGGCCGAGTCAGGTATAAAGACTCCATGCACCAACTGGACCTGGTGGAGGCCCTGACCATTACGGAACTCATCTTTGAACGGCCGGAGATCATCATCATCGGCGTGGAGCCGGCGGATATCAGCACGCCCGGTCTGAACCTGACTCCGGTGATCCAGGAAAAGACTCAAGATATGGTCCAGATGGTCTTGACCGAATTGAGCCATCGCGGCATCTCCCATCGTCTGGTGGGATAAGGGAGGTACTTACACTTGTGTCTGGCGGTACCATGTGAAATTAGAAGTATAGAAAATGAGATGGCCCTGGTCGAGGCCGAAGGGGTAACCCGCAAGGTCTCACTCCTGCTGCTGGATGACGCCCAGGTGGGAGAATTTGTGATTGTCCATGCCGGCTTTGCTATTAACCGGCTCGACCCTGATGAGGCCAGGGAATCACTTAAATTATTGCGTCAAATGGCCCTGGCCGAGGTCATCGAATCCACATGAGCGGGCATAGTGAGCCAATCCGGCAGGCCGTTAAGGATGGCCGGATACAAGGACAGCATAGCCTCAATACCTGGTTGAGTCTGCTGGGGGAACTGGTCCGGTATAAGACTGAACGGGAGAGACTCCGGGCCCGCTATGGGAAACTTGCCCGGATATCCCTTTTTCTGCTGTCTATTATGGGGGCGGTTTCTTGGGTGTTACTTCCCCAGCCTCTCCGCCTCCCCCCGGCCATCTTCATCGCGGTTTATGCCCTAGATCTAATCCTGGCCGGGATGGCGATCTTGGGGATCGTCGGCTACATCTGGTTCAGAGGGAAAGTGGTGATCAATGACTTTTCCCTTCTGCTGATTCCTGCGCTCAAAATGCTTAAAGACGACCTGAAGCCGGGGAGTCGCATCAAGCTCAAACTGGATCTTCGGGGTCCGGTCAAGGAAAAAATTTTAAGAGAGCGGAAGCTGCCGCCGGGCAATTATGTAAAGTTGACGGAGACTATTTACAGTGACCGCTGGCTGGAGATGGAAGCCGTTTTAGTCAAAGGGCATCGGCTGATCTTCCGGATTACCAACAAGTATCTCCGGTATAAAAGGATCCGTCGCAACCCTCGAGGCAAATTCAAGCTTAAAACCAAATGGAAAAAAATTGTTACCGTGACCGGATCCATCCGCCCGAACGCCCAACGGTTGCAGGTCGACCCCGTGAAATTGAACGACTCCCGAATTTCCGGGAAAACAAAGTTCAAGAGTAAGAAAGGGGGCAGTTGCCGCCTGTCCCGCAAGTACAAGTTCAAACCCGAATCCATGGCTGATTCCATGACGGTCACTCCCAAAGAGTTAATCGGCTTGTCCCTTAACCTGTGTTCCTCTTTGTCTCCGCCGGCCCCGGGGAAGTGAGACTATGAAAGATTTTAGCCAATTATCGTGCCGATCAAAGAAGGGACTGTTATTTCTCCGGGACTGCGCCGAACTTGCCTCCGCCTGGTGTGGCCGGTGTGGCCGGCCAATTTGCAGCCGGCATCAAATGATGGTTGAAAGCCTGTTGGCCTGCCCCGAATGCGCCGCGGCCTTGGAAAAGGAAGGACCTCAGGACTCCGAGTATACAGCCGACTGGAGCGAAGTTTCTGAGCCTGTAGCAGATAGGCCCCAGGATGGAGTGTCCGAGGTGCAGGAGCGAAACAGGTTTTATGTGGAATTTGGATACATTCCTTTCTTCTATGGATCCCACCACTATTACTCCGACAGCGACTTCCAGACTTTTGATAATCGGTTCATCGAGCATGACCCCAAAGACGGACCCATCCTGGCTCAGGCCGGACAAACGGCCAAAAACGACACCGGCGACGACCTGGAAAGCTGATAAGCACAACACACCGGACCTAGGAAAAACACCGAGCTGTGTTCTGCTTTTCCCGAAAATGTCAATCTCCGGTATCGGACTGCGATGACAAACGACTCCAATATTCCGCACATCTTATGGATTACCGGACGCTATCCGCCGCTTCCCGGAGGCATGGCCGTCAGTTGTGATCGCCAGGTGCAGGGATTGCGCCGCCGCGGCCTGGCCATTGATGTGGTCGCCCTGGTCCGGCCGGACGCGGCCACCGGCATCCACAAAGTCGACCGTGACGGCGGGAGCGACTACCTCCTGGCCCAGTCCGCTGACGAGGGGACCCTGGCTCAGCGTATCTGGCGGCTGGTGTTGGAAACACAGGTCCGGCGGCCCTACACTCAGGTGGTTGGGTTCGGCGCCGGCCGGGCCGGATATCTGGCCGTGACTTTTGCCGCCTGGTTGGGGTGTTCGTCTTTGGCCCTGGTCCGAGGGAATGATTTTGACCGAGACTGGTTCAACCCGCGGCTGGGCTATTGGGTGCGCGAAACCCTGAGCCGGGCGACGGTTATCGGGGCTGTATCAAGGGATACGGTGAGACGGATTGGGGCCCTGTTTCCAGGCCGAGACGTCCGCTTCACCCCCAATGGAGTGAATCCGGGCGACTGGGAATTATTGCCGGAAGACCGTCAGATCCGGGATGAACTGCGGAGCCGGTTGGCCGTAGCGGGGCGTCGGGTTTGCGGCTTGTTTGGTCAACTGAAATACAAGAAGCGAGTCCCATTATGGCTGGCCGCCTTGCGCCAGGCCGGTCTGGTTTCTAAGGTCAGTCTATTGATTGTGGGCCGTCTGGATGAGGAGACGCGGGGAATCTTGGCCGACCCGGCCCTGGTCCCCGGCCATGAGGTGGTTGAATTCTCTCCTCGCGACCGGTTGCCGGGACTCTATGCCGCATGTGATTATATTGTCTTGCCGTCGTTGTTTGAAGGGATGCCCAACGTATTGCTAGAAGCCATGGCTCTTGGGGTGGTCCCCATCGTGTCCAGTGCCGGGGCAATGGGTGACGTCGTCCAGCATGGAGAAACCGGATTTGTCTTTCCCCCGGAGGACCTACAAGCCGCGGCAGTAGTCACCGCTCAGGCCCTGGCCTTAGATCAGCCCGAGTTGGCTGCTATGGGCGCCAAGGCTAAAGACCAGGTCGCCCGAGACTTCTCCATTGCTCGGGAATTGGACATTTTGGGCGGTATCCTGGGTCTGCCGGGGTCGGTTGATCTGGGTGGCCGTGCGGGTTAGAGAAATTCGTACGATTGCCCTGGGCAATAGATCCGGGACCATTGACAATGGCAAACAAAAAGGCGATAATTAAACAAAACCCTTGCATCGGAGACCTGAGGGCGCCCCGACCGGCCATTTTAAAACTCGAAGGCGGGGGCAGTTAAGTCTCCCGGCCGGATATGATAACGGGCGTAAGATCCGTTTGCTGGGTGTTTTCTACAGGCAGAGTAACGTCCGGCCAGAGTTGACTTTATGCACCACGACATCAGCACCAAGATATTGATGACCAAATGCCGGGAGGAAATCCTCCGGCTCCTGGTCGGCCTGGAGGTATCGTCAAGTACGGTGATGGAAGACGTGCCCCAGGAGGCGGCCACCTTGCGTCGGAGCGATTTTCCGGTTATAATCCAAGATGAGGCCGGGACGCGGAGGTTAGTCCTGGTGGAATTAGAGACCCGTTGGACGCCGGACATCCCATTCAAGCTAATGGAATATCGGGCCTATTATCTGCGTAAATACCACCTGGAGACGATTTCCACGGTACTGTTGCTGAGGCCGTCAAAAGTGGCCGTGGGCCATTACCATGATAATGAAATGGACTACCACTTCCGCCTGGTCAAGATTTATGAGTTCGATGCCCGGTGGATTATCGAAGAAGAACTTCTATGTCTGATGCCGCTTGTGCCGCTCATGCGACATGGCATGGAACTATTTGACCAGGCCGACCGGTTACTTTATAACAGCCCGTTGCCATCGACGGATCGAGGGGATTTACTTAGCATTATGGCCATCCTGTCCGGGTTGGTATCTAAAGAACTTCCCTTGATTCTCCATGACAAAAGGAGGGATATTATGATTGAATCACCAGCTTATAAATTATTCGAACGAGAAGGCCGAAAAGAGGGCAGAAAAGAGGGCCGAAAAGAGGGCAGAAAAGAAGGACGAATAGAAGGCCGCGAAGAAGGGATCCAGCAAGGCGTTTTACAAGCTTCACGGGAAAACCTGGTGAATGTCCTGGAGGCGCATTTTGGGACTGTTCCAGCTAAGACCAAGACCCGGATTAACAGGCTGGATGATCCGGTCATCCTCAAAGAGTTGATCCAGAAGGCGGTCACCGCGGCTTCATTAGACCATTTTTGTCAAGAGCTGGATCAATTGGTAAAGAAATAGGGCCACCGCCGAGGGTCTACCTCCTTTTAATTTGAATCCGCCGGGCCGCGCCGTCCAAGGCCAGAATAAGGCCGGGGCTGAAGGAGACTGGTAGAGACATGCCTGATCGGCCTGCTTACCTGCTTCAGAGTACGACAGATTCTTGTTTCATTAGAATTAGGAGTGTGATTAAAACAGGTTAAGCTTTGTCTTCGGCCGGTTCTTGCCAAACATAGACCGCCTCGACCGCATTGCCCTGGTCATTGTAGACCAGTTCTTGGCACAAAGAGCGGACCAGGCTCACTCCCCGGCCGGAAAAACACTTTTCGTCAGGCGGTTGGGAAATGACCTGGCGGAAATCAAAACCTCGGCCGCTATCCTCCATCCGGACGACCAGTTTTCGTCCGGTGTCCTGCCGATAGAACAGCACGTCCACCTTAATCCATCCCTGGTCCAAAGCCGCCAGCCGATCATGCAGGGCAGTATAGTAGCTTTCAAAACCCTCCGGAGTAGCCTTGAGTCGGCAATCCAGACCCAGTAGCCCATGTTCTAGTGCATTATTGTAAAGTTCTGATAAAATGAGATAAAGATTTATTTTATGGTGTTTCAGAGCCGGTTCATTCTGCTCCATCATCTCATATAGAACCATGGCCAGATTATTGTGGGGCAGTCTAGGCGGGGAAAGGTTGACTCTTATTTGCCAATCGGATGATCCGTATTGAGTCATTTGGCCCTGTCCGGCCACGGGACATTGGACTGAGGTTACAGCGCACCTGATATCGGCCAGTGTGATGTCGTCTTGTTGTTCGGCCGTGGCACAAAATTCCCGGAGAGCCTTTTGAATCTCTTCAAATCCCTGGTTGACATCCGGGATGCCAGTCAAGGTCTTTTCCAATAAGGATTGGCTGAACATCTCACCTTGCGGGTTAACGGCTTCGATGATTCCGTCGGAGTAAACGTAAATGTGGTCGCCGTCTTCTATAGCCATTTCTTCCATCATCCCGTGATAATTGTCAATCGGGACGAGGCCCAAGGGGATTAGTTTGGAAGGGAACCGTCTCTTTAGCTTCCCTTGGGCACCGATGACCAGGACATCGGGCAGACCACAGTTGAGGACCTGGGTTTTGCGTTTGATATTGTCTAAGGCGATCAAGCAGGCGCAGCAAAACAACCCGGTGGGCAAGATCAACCGCAATTGGTCATTCAGTTCCTCCATGATGTCGCCGATGGAAAACCCTTTGGCGGACATGGAACTAAAAACCCGGGCCACCGAGGTGGCGCCGATGGCGGCAGACAGGCCATGGCCGGTAAAATCTCCCAGCAGGATATGTTGTTCTCCCGCCGGGGTGGATGATGCAAATAAGATGTCGCCGCTGACATTTTTAGCCGGTGATATCAGAAACCTGACATTGGGGGCATCGGGGTTCTCGCGATGAATGATTTTGGAAAAAATTCTTTCGGCTAGGTCCAGATCGCGTTGGACTTGGTGATTAAGAATTTGGATTTCATCGTTCGACTTGATCAGTAGTTCGTTTTGGGTCTTAAGTAGATCATGACTTCTTTTTAGAGCCAGAGCCGACTTGACCCTGGTCAGAAACACGATCGGGCTGATGGGTTTGGCGATGAAATCTATGGCGCCCGCCTCAAAGCTGGCCTTAAGGGTCTGTTCATCGTCATCAGAGGTGATCATGATAATGGGGACGTGGCTGGTGTCATCACAGCTTCTAACTCTTCGGCAGAACGAAAATCCATCCAGTTCCGGCATGGTCACATCGAGCAACAACAAGTCGGGTGGAGTCTCGGAGACCTGGGCCCAGGCCGCAGTTGAGGAAGAAAAGCATTGGGCCCGGGTGAAGCCGTTCTTTTTTAGAAGATGGGCGATAACGGCTAAATAGGTCAGGTCATCATCCACCGCGACAATCGCCATGTCCAAGATGTTGTCCATGGAACCTCGCCAAATTACGGGTTGTGGGTTGAGCAGGCTAACACAGATGAAACATCTTATCGAAATGGACGGTTTGGATGATTCTCGTAACATCAGGGCTGCAATTTAGAAGGCTGATGTCGGCCTTTTCTCCTCCGGCCTTTTCCCTCAAAATCAACAGCATGCCTAACGCCGAACTATCAATGTATTCGACCGCGGCCAAATCTACAACTACCTTGGACACCAGGTCCAGCTTATCCTTGTAAGCTTGAATAAAGTCACGGTGGGCAGTGATGTCGAACCTGCCGGTAAGGCTGATATACAGTGTTTTCCCTTCCTCAGAAGTAACTGTCTTAAAGGCCATAATATTTATCCTCCGGATAATGTTGATGGAAGGAGAGACTCGTTGGGGTAAACGATCAAGCTTTAACTCTGAAGCTGACAGTCCACCACTTCCTGCAGCTTCTTCGCCTGGTCTGGTGCGGCGGCCTGAAGGGCCATTCCGACCATGATATAATTACCGGCTGGATTAATATTCCGAACCTCTGCCTTAAACGGATCAATGATGAGTTGATTCGTCCCGGATAACGAAATATGAGCTGACTGGCCGACAAATAAGGCTTCTTTTGGCTGCGCTTTCTTGATCTGCTTGCTGTCTATCCACACCTGGCATCCCTTGTGAGACAAATCAGTCAAAGTGGCCTCTAACTGGACTGCACCTTTTGACGTCGTCAGAGATAACTTGACCGGATAGTGCACCCGGATCCGGGTTTCCGAGGTAAGAGCCAGCGATTCGAGCGGAGCCGGCCAACTAAGGGCGATTAACCCGAGGCTGCGCATCACATCCTGGACAATCGCGCTGAAACCGTAAACGGTTCCACGATTTATGTATCGTACAACCACCGAATTATCCTTAAAAAATCCGGCAAAAACAAATATCCCCTCAACCAGGCTAACCAACACGCTGTTCCCAGGGATCCACCCCACCAGATTGGCCAGGTGTTTCTCCGGGGCCATGCTTTTCTGAATAGATATTTGGGTGCCGACCAGAAAAGTGCCGGTGATGGCTTCGTCGTCGGTGATCTTGATATGGGCCATAACCTGAAATCCGGTTGAGGGAACTGAAAACCGTCAATAATTAACCCGGTGAATGGTCATACTATACCTGGGAACAGATGAAAGTCAATATCCTATTCGCGGCCAAGGTTTTTGAAGCTTCAGGTGAGCACTCCAGTCAAGTGAATAGCCGTCATCCCCCGGTCCAAAAAAAAAATCCGCAGAGTCTTCAGCTCTTGCGGATAGGATAACCGGTTACTTTTTACCCTCTAGTCCTTTGGACGTTTCCCAAGGCGCCGTTATTTACTCCGGGGCCACCCGTACTTATCAATTCATCCAGGCAGGACTCGGTAGAAAAGAAGAACGCACGCCCGAGAAGATGTTCCTAACCTTAATTTTAGATAATTCACGGCATAAAGTAAATCACCCTAGCCGCGACCCAACATGATGTCCAACGCCATCACGTCGGGCAAAAGAGACTCCAGAGACTCACGCAAGTACAAGCCTGAGGGAAGAGCTGCGACGAAGCGTCCCTCTTCGGTTAATTCGTCGAGGTACATGTCTAGGCTGTCTTCCGCCGCATCATCGATCCCTAATTTCGCCATATAGCCTCCTGGTTAACCAATGAATCATTCATTTCTGAGGTTATTTCGGTCTTTTCCAAGCCAGCTTAAAGATTCTTGAAAGATTTCATCCTGGCTTGGTCTAAACGCGAAGTTAAGTTTCTTTGGTCCCTAGCGGGGCCCGTCTATCCCGGACAAAACAGTTTCCAGGTTTGCTTTTGGCGTATTTCTTCACTTCGGCAGACCGTTCGCCGATATCGACCAGGGTGCATTTTCCGCAGCAGTCAACAATAGCCAGGGAAATTGAAACCAAGGGAAACTCGCGATCCTGTCCGTCCCTTCCCTTAGCCCTGATCCAGCCTCGTTCCTGGTCACTGGCATTATAACAGGCACCTGACAATCGTTTAAAGAGACGCACGATGCCCAAACAGATTCGTTCGGCTGATTCCGGTGAAGTAATCAGGACAAAGTCGTCACCCCCGATATGGGCCAGGAAATCATCTCGATGCCCATGCCGCTTGCCGGCCCACTCCAAAATCTTGGCCGTCAGCAAGATAATCTGATCACCCTTCTTGAACCCATACGTGTCGTTATAGACCTTAAAATTGTCGAGATCTGCGTAGATCAGAGCAAACGGTTGATCTTGCTTTAGCCGATTCTCCAGCTCTCTTTCAATGGCGACATTTCCAGGCAAGCCAGAGAGAGGATTTGTCCCCTTGGCCATTTCGATATTTACCTTGGCTAAATGGTCGAGGATCTTTTGGACGGAGACGACCCCCTGCAAGAGATCATTTTGGGTGACGATGATGTCGTCGTACGTTTTTAGCTTATCCCGGGACATGGCCATTTTAGCCACTTGTTCCAAAGGCGTGAGTTTGTCGACCATCAGTGGGTTGGGATCCATGATTAGGGAAATCGGCCGGTTATAATAAAGAGGAACTCCATATAGACCGGATAATTTTCGGCCCAGATGATAATCCATAATCAGCCCCAGCGGCTTTCCCTTGGCCGCCACCACAATGCTGGCCCGAGTCCGATCTTTTTCAAAACAAATCTGGGCCGAGCGCACAGGATCCGTCGGCTCTATAGGTTCAGCAATTTCAGATAGCTGCCCGATGGGAACGGAACAGGTTAGTCTCCCAAGTGATTCCATGTTGATCAGCCGGAGTTCTTCCATATTGAAATTGAGTTCAGACTTAGGGTATTGCGGCTTACCTAGATAGAAACCTTGGCCGAAGTGAGTCCCGATATCGATTAGACAGCTCGCTTCAGCCTTCGTTTCAATCCCTTCAGCGATAATTTTAGAGCCGATTTTGTTAGCAAAGGTAATGAATGTCTCTAACAACGCTCGCTTGGTCGGGTTTCTATCGATCCCCCGGACTAAGGACATGTCGATCTTGATGAAATCAGGCCTCAGCTCCGCAATGTTGGACAGACCGGAATATCCCGTCCCCATGTCATCCAAGGCCACCTTAAACCCCTGACTACGATAATGATCAATGGTCTGGTGAAACAGGGCAAAATCCTTGATGCTGTGGCGCTCCGTAATTTCAAAGACCACATTTTCCGGGGTCAGTCCAACGCGGGTGATCAGCTCCAGAGTCTTTCCGGGACTAAAGCTGGGGTCGACGACCGTGCGAGGATGAATATTCAGGAACAACTTTTCCTCGTTGGATATCCGTCCCAATTTGTTAATCGCTTTTTCCCGGCACACCTTTTCCAGAGCAAAGACGAGACCTAGTTGTTCGGCCAGATCAAATAGCATCAAGGGGGAATAAAAGGACGTTCCTTCCGGGCCTCGACTCAAGGCCTCCCACCCCATAATCCGGCCGGAAACCATATCGAAAATAGGCTGGTAATGGGCTCTTATTTGGCCTGTGTCCAAGATTTCCCGGAATTGATGAGCCACTTTCAGTTCATTGATATCAAGATTCCGGCGCCCTAAGCATCTGGCGTCGTTCAAGGCCCTCAAATAGCTCCTCTTTCGTTTTTGCCGATCGTCACAGTTAATGATCACGGCGTACCCAACACCCAACTCGATCTTCTGGCCGGTCAACTGGATGGC
>JADFXK010000046.1:13847-16554 GCA_015233625.1 Deltaproteobacteria bacterium
TTCCAAGAGATGATATTCGTTAATTACCAATGCGATTATGTTGACGGACCGGAATGAGTCAAAGCAATCGTGTAACGGCCTTCCCGAAGGAGCGGACAAATCAAAACCAACTCGGTCGGAATCGATGTCCTCATTCTCCCTAACAATTTCCAAGTTATTCATTTTACCCTCTTATTCAAATAAGGTGACAGCCAGGTGGGACACGCTAATCAAATCTCTAAAAACTGAAGGGAAGATAGACGAAGATTGTGACAGCATGGTGACGATTAGTTGAAAACCGCGCCACCATCAAAAAATTCACCTGACCGTAACAGTTGGGTGTGTCGCGTGGTGGGCGGTCAGGCCTCATCCGGATTAAGACCAATATCGATGATTATATAGAGAAAAATCGCTGTAATGATGGCCTCTGAGGGGTCTCTGGGGAATTGACCGATTTAAATTAATTCGTGCGTATGACTGCTGCTAGAGTCAATGACATTGCTCTAAAAACAATAAGTTATCCAATTTGATCGCCTGGTTGCCCAGATTGTGTTTGGGCCAGAGGTTGATCATCAGATGTAAAATATGGTACATCTTAATCTTAATTTCCAATTTCTGATCAACCAGTTTCCGCACCTTTTCTTTTTATCTTGGTGGAGGTAGTTATGCCGCCTCACCCAGTCTCCGGGTTCACTTCCGGGCCGGACGTAGATCACGCTTCGCTTCCCCTGGAGTCCTGCCGTCCCGCGTCTCCGATGGTGCTTCAATGGCTCCGTGAACAACGGCAGGTCATCATAGATGACTGGGTGGAGCAGATTTCATCCCTGTCATCGTTTTACCGGCAACGTTTCCGGGGAGAACTGGTGGGGACCATCACGGAAGCATTTGAAGCCAATTATGAAGTCCTGAGTTCTTGCCGGTTCACCCGGATTGAAAATTTTATTAATTACATCACCATATTACGCCTATCAGCCGGCTTTCCCCTGTCCGATGTCCAGAGGGCCTTTGAACTCTTCCGGTTCATTGTGATTAGGAGGCTAACGGTTTCCGGACTCCACGACCTCCTGGCCCAATCACTGGAACCGATCAATGTTTGCCTGGCCTATACAATTCATCGTTTTTCCGATTACTTTCAACGGATGCACGAGCGGAGCCTGCGGGAACATGCCGAAAACCTGGAGCGGGAAATTAACCTTCAGACGGCCGAACTGGCGGCCAGCGAACGGCGGTACAAGGCTCTGGTAGAGGAAATCAACGACGGCTATTTCGTGCTTCAAGATCAGCGAATTGTGTTTGCCAATCAGGCCTTCTGCCGGATGCACGGAACAACATTGGAGGAAGCCTTAGGCCGGTCGTTTCTGTCGTTCGCCTCTTCTGAGTGTCGGGACCGCTTGCTGGAATCTTACTTGCGGGTTCTCGAAGGGCGCTCCGCGGGGAAGCAAATGCAATACATTCGGCTGGGCGTACCCCAAGAAAAGGCGGCCACGGAGGTCAAGGCCAGCGTCGTAGATTTGGGTGAGGGACCGGTGGTGATCGGGATCTGTCGCGACATCAGCGAACGTGTGGCCATGGAATCCAAGGTTAGAGAGCATGAACGGCTGGCTTATGTCGGACATCTGTCGGCCTCTCTGTCCCATGAGATCAGGAATCCGTTGTCTTCCATCAAGATGAACTTGCAGATCCTGGCCCGGAAACTTTACTTAGGCGGCTATGACCGCCGTCGGCTGGAAATAATCGTCCATGAGGTCTCCCGGTTAGAGGTCATATTGCATCAACTTCTGGACACCGCCAGGCCGATGACCATCTCTCTGGCCCCGGTGAACCTGTCCGTGCTGGCCGCGGGTTGCGTAGGTCTGCTCGAAGTCAAGGCCCAGGAGAAAAAAATAACCATAATCGAACGGTACTCGAAGGTCATTCCATTAATTCAACTGGATGCCGGGAAATTGGAGCAGGCCGTGATAAACCTCTTGCTTAACGCTATCGAGGCCACTCCTGAAGGTGGCCGCATCACCATCTGGACCAAGGCCGGGCGCAAGGAAAATCGTCACCTGGAACTGGGCGTCAGAGATACCGGTCCCGGCATTGACCAGGATCAGGTGGCCAATCTGTTCACTCCTTTTTATACCAACAAGAGTCAAGGCCACGGTCTGGGGCTGAGCAACGTCAAACGCATCCTGGACGCGCACTCCGGTCAAGTGGATGTGCTGAGCCGAAAAGGCCGCGGGGCCGTTTTTGTGTTGAGGTTGCCATGCCACCGGTGAAACGGGTTTTGATCATAGATGACGAGACGTCCATTCGAGAATCCCTGGACATGTATCTGAGCGAGAAGGGATTGGAGGTAGAGGTAGCCGGCACCGGTACCGAAGGACTGGCCGCCTACCATAAGTATCATCCCCAGGTGATCATTTTGGACATCCGGCTGCCTGATATTTCGGGATTGGACATCCTCAAGCAGATCATGGAGACCGACCATGACGCCAAAGTGATAATGATCACGGCCTATCACGACATGGAAACAACGATTGAAGCCATGCGTCAGGGCGCGTATGATTACATCCACAAGCCCATTGACGTGGACGAGCTGGACCATGCCGTGACCAAGAGCCTGCATATCGCCGATAAGGTTCATGCCATCCCCCATCTGCTCCAAGATGAACAGGAATCCGGCGTGCGTCATCAGATAGTCGGGAAAACCCCGGCCATGCGGGCTTTGTTCAAGACCATCGGG
>JADFXK010000046.1:16577-17111 GCA_015233625.1 Deltaproteobacteria bacterium
GGTCGGGGGGGAGACCGGCACCGGTAAGGAACTCATCGCCCGGGTCATCCACGAGTCTTCAATCTTTAAGGACCAGCCCTACGTTACGGTAGACTGCACCACCCTGGTGAATAATCTGTTTGAATCGGAACTTTTCGGGCACGAGCGAGGGGCTTTCACCGGTGCCGCGGAAACCAAGAAAGGCCGTTTGGAACTGGCTGGTGAAGGCACTATCTTGTTTGACGAAGTCGGCGATTTGCCGCTTCCGCTTCAAGCCAAGCTGCTGCGTTTTTTGGAATACCGCGAGTTCACCAGGGTCGGTGGGACTAGAACCATTCAATCCCAGGCCCGAATCATCACCGCGACCAATCGCAATTTGTGCGACCTGGCGGCCCGAGGCCGATTCCGGCAGGATTTGCTTTTCCGGCTGAGAGTGATCACCATCTCCGTGCCGCCGCTACGGGAGCGGTTGGATGATTTGCCGGAGTTAGTCCGGTTTTTCCTCCATAAAATCAATCGCGACTTGGGCGCCACAGTGACCCAGGTGGAAGATAG